>DATCXH010000649.1:0-2860 GCA_036565925.1 Vicinamibacterales bacterium | reverse complement strand
CGGCGAACGATCGTGCGCACCGGTCTCGATCTCCCGATTGGCCAGGAGAGTCAGACAGCCGACATTCCTGTCAGGCGACGATCGAGCGGCAACAAATCCGTGTAGGTCGCGTTCGCACCGATGGCCACGCCTCGTTCCCTGACGCTCCTGCCCTCGTCGCAGCCGCGTGCATCCGAGCCGCGCCTCGAGCGGCCTGCCGGCCCGTCCGGCGCGCTGTTCTCACAGTACGCGCTCGATCACGCCTACGACGAGATGTTCGACCGGACGGCGCGTCCGCATCTGCACTATCGCCCGTTGGTGGACGAGTTGCTCGGCGTCGATCCGGACGAACTGCGGCGTCGACAGCTCGAAGCCGATCGCGCGTTCCTCACGCAAGGCATTACCTTCACCGTCTACGGCGACGAGCAGGGCACCGAACGCATCTTCCCGTTCGACTTGCTGCCACGGATTCTGACCGGTCGCGAGTGGGAGACGCTGGAGCGCGGGCTCGCGCAGCGGCTCACCGCGATCAACCTGTTCCTGAAGGACATCTATCACGACGGCCGCATTCTGACGGACGGCATCGTCCCTCGCGAGCTCGTGCACAGCTGCAAACACTATCGCCGGGAAATGCGCGGTGTGCACGTGCACAAGGACATCTACGTCTCGATCGCCGGCACTGATCTGGTTCGCCTCGACGACGGTCGGTTCGTCGTTCTTGAAGACAACCTGCGCGTCCCGAGCGGCGTGTCGTACATGCTCGCGAATCGCGAGGTCACCAAGCGCGTCTTCCCCGGTTTGTTCAGCCGCTACAACGTCAAGCCGATCGCGCATTACGGTCAGGCGCTGCTGGCGATATTGCGCACGCTGGCGCCATCAACACGACCCGATCCCACGATCGTGGTGCTGACACCCGGCGTCGGCAACTCTGCATACTTCGAGCACGCGTTCCTCGCCCGCGAGATGGGGCTCCCGCTCGTCGAAGGCCGCGATCTGCTGGTCCACGCCAACATCGTCTACATGCGGACGACGTCCGGGCTGCGTCGCGTCGACGTGGTCTATCGGCGGGTGGATGATGACTTTCTGGATCCGCTTGCGTTCAGGCCCGACTCGCATCTCGGTGTGGCCGGATTGCTCAATGCATACCGCGCCGGCAACGTATCGCTTGCCAACGCGATCGGCACAGGCATCGCGGACGACAAGGCGCTCTACGCATACATCCCGGCGATCATCCGCTTCTACATGTCGGAAGAGCCGATCCTGCCGAACGTCGACACGTATCTGCTCGGCACACCGAGCGATCGCGCCTACGCGCTCGAGCATCTCGACTCGCTGGTGGTGAAGGCCGTGGGTGAATCGGGCGGCTACGGCATGCTCGTCGGCCCGCACAGCACCAAGGCTCAGCGCGACGAGTTCCGCGCGCGGATCCTCGCTGACGGCCGCAACTTCATAGCCCAGCCGACCCTGGCATTGTCGCGCGCGGCGTGTTTCATTGACGGCGGCATCGAACCGCGTCACGTGGACCTGCGACCGTACGTGCTCTACGGCGATCGCGTGACGATTGTCCCGGGAGGACTCACACGGGTGGCGCTGCGCAAAGGCTCGCTCGTCGTGAATTCTTCGCAGGGTGGTGGAAGCAAGGACACGTGGGTGTTGTTGGACTGACATGCTGCTTTCGCGCGTCGCAGACGCCCTCTACTGGATGAGCCGTTACCTCGAACGCGCCGAGCACACGGCGCGTTTGATCGACGTCGCGATCGATCACGGTCTCGGCCGCGCGTCGCCCGCGGAAGGCACCGCTATCGAGCGGCTCTATCAGAGCGTGGGACTCGATCAGCCCGGACATCCCACCGCTCTCGCCGGTATGGCGCTCTTCGACCCCGCGAATCGCAACTCGGTCGCTGCCTGCATCACGACCGCGCGCGACAACGCACGCCAGGTACGCGAGGAGATCAGCTCGGAGATGTGGCAACAACTCAACGAGCTGTATCTCCGCGTAAAGCAGACGCGCGACGAAGGCGCATGGAGCGCGCGCACGCACTTCGCGTCACGCTCCGTGATCGAAGGCGTGCACTTGTTTCAGGGCGTCACCGACGCGACCATGGGGCACGGCGAAGGATGGCAGTACTTGCAGGTGGGACGGTATCTCGAGCGAGCGATGGCGACCGCCGCATTGCTCGAACTGTTCGTCGCCGACGGCCGCGACGAGAAACCGGCCGCCCGCGACCAGGTCGAGTGGGTGGCGCTGCTGCGATCGTGCTCGGCGCTCGAGGGCTACTGCCGGCACTACACCGCCGACGTTCGACCGGAGCGCGTCGCCGAGTTCCTGCTGCTCAACGAAACGTTTCCCCGGTCGGTGCGCTTCGCCGCAGCGCGACTGGAGAGCGCTCTGCGCGCCATGGCCAGGCACAGCGGGCGCGGCGCCGGCGGACGTGCGGAGCGGCTCGCTGGCCGACTGCGCGCGTCACTCGAGTACGGCCAGGTCGACGAAATCCTGAACGATGGTCCGCAGGCGTATCTCGCCGGCATCAGCCGGCAGTGCACGCAGATCCACTCGGCGCTGTATCAGAGCTACGTGTCCTATTCAATCGACACAGCTCTGCCCGCGTAGCCCGAAGCCCAGAGCTCAGAGCCAACAGCCGACATGCGTTACTCCATCCGACACGTCACGCGCTTCACCTACGACTCACCGATCACCGAGAGCGTGATGGAAGCCCGCATGCAGCCTCGCACCGACGAGTACCAGCGGTGCCTCCACTTCGGGCTGACGACGACGCCCGAGTCGCGCGTGATGATGTATCAGGACCACGACGGAAACACCGTTCATCACTTCGATATCCCCGCCAGACACTCGCGGCTCACCGTCACTGCGGAAGCGCTG
>DATCXH010000664.1:0-6901 GCA_036565925.1 Vicinamibacterales bacterium | reverse complement strand
CGAATGGTAGCATGTCGCCATGGCCGACCGTGTGGGCGAACGATTCGAGCGTCTTGTCGAGATCATGCGCACGTTGCGCGCACCGGATGGGTGCCCATGGGACCGCGAGCAGACGCATGCGTCGCTTCGCCCGTTCGTGCTCGAGGAGACCTACGAGGTGCTCGAGGCGATCGAAAGCGGCCAGCCGGCACACCTCTGCGAAGAGCTCGGCGACTTCCTGCTCGAAGCCGTCTTTCTGGCCCGCATCAGTGAGGAAGCCGGCGACTTCGCCATCGGCGATGCCATCGACGCGATCTCGGACAAACTCGTGCGTCGTCATCCGCACGTGTTCGAACGAAAGAGTGGAGATCCGGCGCTGACCAGCGGCGAGGTCATCGAAAAATGGGAAACGCTGAAGGCGCGCGAACGCGCGGCGGCAGGCACACCAGCGAAGACAAAAACCACACTCAGCGGCGTGCCGAAGACATTGCCGGCGCTGTTGCGGGCTTACGAGGTCAGCTGTCGCGCCGCCGCCGTCGGGTTCGACTGGGCGAAACCCGACGATGTGCTGGACAAGATCGAGGAGGAAGTGGACGAACTCCGGCGCGAGGTCGAATCAGGCGCCACCGGGAATCTTTCCCGCGCGGAGGAAGAGATGGGCGATCTGCTGTTCGCGATTGCCAATCTGTCGCGCAAGCTGGGCATCGAACCGGAGGCTGCACTCCGGCGCGCAACGGACAAGTTCACGAATCGCTTCGAAGCCATGGAGCGCGAGTTCGCCACGCGGGGAAAGCGGCTGAACGAGTCGTCGCTCGAAGAGATGGAAGCGGAGTGGCAGACTGTCAAGAAGAACAAACCTTGATCTACGGAGATGCCGTGTTCTTCGTGGTTAGTCATGGTTTGTTCCCCTGAATGTCGTTATATGAAGGGAATGTCCATCTGTATCGATGCTGATCTGCCCATCACGGTCGGTCCGCAGCGCTGTGGCTCCAATTGACTCGAGTCGCTGCAGGACCTCCGGCGTCGGGTGGCCGAAGCGATTGCCGCGGCCGCAGCTGATCACCGCGATGTGTGGGCGCCAGCCTTCGAGGAACGCCGACGCGGAGGACGTCCGGCTGCCGTGGTGCGCGACCTTGAGGATCCGAATGCGCGACCGAGTGAGCTGCGGCAGGATCGCGCGCTCGATCTCGGCGCTGATGTCTCCGGTGAGGAGCATTGCGACGTCGCCATAGACCACTTCGAGGACCACCGAATCATCGTTGCGCACCCGTCGTCGCTCCCAATCCGGCGGTGGCGGATGGAGGACGCGCAGTTGGATGTCGCCCAGGCGCATCGTCTCGCCAACGCGCAGCGGCGCGAGAGGTATTCGCCGTCGATCGGCGTCGCGTATCAGCTGCTCGGTCGGTAGATGTTGCGGCACGCGGATGCCTTCCCAGATCTGCCGCGGTCTGAAATCATCGACGACCGCCAGCGCCCCACCGAGATGATCGGGGTCGCCATGCGTGACGAGCAGTGCGTCAAGCGATCGAATCCCTCGCGCCCAGAGCGCCGGAGCGAGGACGCGACGGCCGACGTCAATCCCGCCCCCGAATGGTGAACCGCCCGCATCAATGAGCATTGCGTGGCCGCCGGCCTCGAGCAACAGTGATTCGGCCTGCCCGACATCGAAGACGGTGAGGGCGAGTGAAGACTCGAGACCACGTCCAACACGTGACACATCAGTGCCGCTGACGATCGCGACGAGTGTGAACAGATAGAGACTCGCGCTCGCGATGCGGAGACGTCCACGGCCGGCGACCATCACCCCAAGCGCGCTGTAGTAGACCAACACGAGACAGACCGAGGGCGGCGGCACTCGCGCTGCCAGCCAAGGCGCCGCCTTGACCAGGTCCGCGCTCGAGACCAATGCGCTGGCAGCGACATGCGTCGTCCATCCGGCGCCGTACGCGAGGAGCGGACTCTGACTGACGAGCGTGACCATCATCGCGGCGATCTGAACAACCACCATCGCCGGCACTGCCAACAGATTCAGAACAAAGCCAGCGCTCGTGACACGCGAGAACGCAGACGCCGAGACTGGCAGCAGTGCCGCTTCCACCGCGAGGGATCCGATGAGCGAGGCGACGATCCACGAGAGCACCGCGGCTGTAGGGCGGGTCTTGTTCTTCAGACGCGCGGGTACCAGGGCCGCTCCTCGACGCGCGCCTTCGATCAGCGCAGTCGTCGCGCCGAACGTCATCAGAAAACCGGGATCGTCGAGATCGAGTGGTTTGAGTACGAGGATGATCGCCGCGGCTGCCGTTGTTGCCTGCCACACAGGTGTCCGATGATCGTTGACCCGTGCAGCAAAGTAGGCGATCGCCGTGACCGTGGCACGCCAGACGGATGGGCCGGCAGTGACCACCATCGCGAACGCGACGAGGACGACGATCGTCAACAGCGCGCCAACACGCCCGCGGACACCGACGAGGGCAAGCAGGCCACATGCGCCGGCGGCGAGAATCGCGATGTTGCCGCCGGAAATCGCGATGACATGGTAAGTGCCAGCCGCCTGGAGCGCGTCCCGCGTCTCGTCGGGAACGCCGGTGCGATCGCCGATCAGGACGGCCGCAGCAATGGCTTCAGACACCGCGCTGTGGGGACCCACCCACGTCGCCAAGGCCGTTCTCACGTGAGCGCGGACATCCGCGGCCAGCTCGTCGATCGGACCCGCGTGTGAGAGCACTCTGACAAGGAGCGCACTTTTAATCGAACCGAACAGCGCCGTCCCGTCACGCGCCGCTGCTTCTTCGAAGTCCGGGACACCCTCGTTCAGAAAGCGCGCTGCCCGTCGAAAGACCATCGGCGCCTCGATCGTTCGCTGCGCTCGCCATTCGAGCACCCGATCGCGAGTCGCCACACCGCCAACACTGACGATCACCCCGCCCTCGACCCGTTGCCATCGCTGGCCGAGCCGCAGTGCCATGATCCGCACCCGCAGCGAGACATATCCCTCGCGCGGCGAAGCGTCCTCAATCAGCACGGCGCGCACCAGGATGGGTTCGTGATCGCGCTCTGGACCTAATGTCGAGATCTCGAATCCGCCAATCTCTCGATCAAGGAGTTGGCGCAGCGAGGGATGCAGCGCACGCTCTGATGCACTCGACGTCAGGACGACACTCGACAACCAGAAGCCGAGCGTGATGCATGCGATCGTCGCGCGGCCGACGTCGTAATGCCATGCAATCACACTGGCGAGGAGCAGCACCGGCAGGAACCACAGTAGCGATGCGGCCGACGTGGCGAGGGCAGGCGCACACAGTGCTCCGCCAACGATCGCGAGTGCTGGAAAGACGCCGACGACGGGCACTCGTCGTCCGGATGCAAGAGGCGCGCATCACCGCGGACGCGCGTGGCTCATGAAGTTACGCGGATCGGTTTGCAGTTCCTGCCGATCGCCTCTATGCCGAATGACGCACTTTCTGCGACGCCTGCTTAGACGTCAGCCCAGCGGCGAAGCAGATTGTGATAGACGGACGTCAGCTGTACAGCGGCGGGATGATCGGGCAGGTCCAGCGTCAGCCGCTGAATCGCGGTATCGAGATCGAACAACAGCGTCCGCTCGCCATCGTCGCGCAGCATGCTCTGTATCCAGAAGAAGGACGACACACGTGAGCCGCGCGTCACCGGTGTCACCTTGTGCAGGCTCGACGCCGGATACAGCACCATATGGCCCGCTGGCAGCTTGACCGAGTGAACGCCGAAGGTGTCCTCCACCATCAGTTCGCCGCCGTCGTACTCGTCCGGATCGGTGAGGAACAGGGTCGCCGACAGATCGGTCCGCACAGTCGAACCGTTGGTCCTCGATTGACGGATGGCATTGTCCACGTGATTGCCGAACGACTGTCCGCCGCGGTAGCAGTTGAACAGTGGCGGGAACACACGCAGCGGCAGCGCCGCCGAGACGAACAGCGCGTTTCGGCTCAACGCATCGAGGACGACCTCACCAACCTGCCGAGATACTGGATGATCCTCCGGCAGTTGCATGTTGTCCTTGGTGCGTGCCGATTGATGCCCCGCGGTCACGCGACCGTCGATCCATTGAGCCGATTGAAGCAGACGGCGCGCCTCGGCCACCTGCTCCGCACTCAGCACGTCGGGAATTTGTAGAACCATGAGTGCACTCAGAACTTGACGTGCGACGTCAACAGCGCCGAGCGCGGATGACCCGGGTTGTAGCGTCCGCCGTTGTTGTTCACGTTGCGAATGTAGGTCTCGTTGGTCAGGTTGTAGATGTTGAGCCGAAGGCTGAGATGCTCGTTGACGTCGTACTGGGTCAGCGCGTCCACCAGGTGATAGCCAGGCGACTTGATGGTGTTCGCGGCGTTGATCCAAACTTCGTCCGTGTGACGGATGCCGCCGCCGAATGAGAGCCCGAGTGGGAATCTGTATGTGGACCAGATGCTGCTCGACCACTTCGGGGTCAGCGTCAGTTGCCGGCTGTTGTTCGCAGAGTTCTGTGTCTGCTGCCTGCTGTCGAGGAACCCGACGTTGGCAAGAAGCTCCCAGCGATCGGTGAGGCGTCCCATTGCGCCGAACGTGACACCTTTGACCAACTGGCCGTCGTCCTGGTTGTAGATCGGCGGAACTGCTGTGGCATCAACCGTGAAGATCACGTTGGTGTTCTTCGTACGGAACGCCGCACCATTGACCGACACCCGGCCGTCGCCGAAGTCCCATTTGGTGCCGACCTCGAAATTCGAGGACTCCTGCGGCTTGACGTTTGGATTGTTCTGATTGTTCGGCTGCGCACTGAGCGTGAAATTCGCGTTGCCAGGCGGTGTCACGGAGGTGCCGTACGCGACGTACGCGTTACCGGCATTGCTGACGCGATACAGCAGCGACGCCTTGCCGCTCACCAGCCCATCCGAACCTTTCAGTTCGGCGGTCGTCAGGCCAGCACCGTCCTTCGACTCGAACTGCGTGTCGTAGTGTTCCCAACGCAGTCCGCCGCTCACCTGCCAGCGCTCGTTCAGTTCCACAGAGTCGAAACCGTAGACAGCGACCGTGCTCGAATCGCCTCGACTGAACGCACCTGAGCGAACTGGCGCGAACCCGATGACGGGATCGCGTGGATTGGGATGGAAGATATCGACCGGTGCCCGCGTGCCGAGCCCGGTCAGTGTGGGCGCGAACTGCTCTTCTGCTGTAACTTCGATTCCGACGTTGGTGGCATGCCGTAGACCGCCAGTCGCAAAGCGCGCCGACATGTTCGTCTGATTCGACACAACATTGTTCTCTCGCTCGTTGCCCTGACGCGAGATGGTCACCAGGTCGGTCGCCGGGTTGAACGCAGCCACGTTCTGCGCCACCGACACGACCGCCTCGCGATGCGTCTTGTTGTAACGGGTCTGATTGCGCAGCGTCAGGTTGCGATTCACGTCGTGCTCAACGCGAGCCGTATAGCTGTTCTGTCGTGCCTTGTCGTAGTCGTAGTTAAGGCTGCCGTAGAAGTTGGTTTGATCAACCGGCGCCGACGCTCGCTCCGTCGTCGGGGTGAGTGGCTCGCCGAGCCAGGCCGCGCCGGGGATGCCGTAGTCGGGCACGTTGTCCTGGCGCATGATCTGCGCGCCGAGCGTCACGCGCGTGGTCGTCCCGAGACCGAGCGTCAGCGACGGTGCGACAGCGCGGCTCTCGTGCGTCACTTCATCGCGACCCGGGACACCCGAGTCCTGCCACAGCATGTTCAGTCGGAACGCACTGCGACTCGCCCAACTGCCCTGGTGATCGATCGGCCGCCCCCAGTTGACGTCCGCTGACAATCGCGACTGTTCCGCGCTCCCGCCGCTATACGTCGCTGCGTACGCGGACCCAGCCTGCGGCGTCTTCGTCGTCATGTTCACGTAGCCGGCCGCCGTGCCGCGACCGATGTCCGATCCGGTCGGACCGAGGAACACTTCGACTTGTTCGAGGTTGAACACGTCGCGCGAGATCAATCCGTCGTCGCGAACGCCGTCAACGAACAGGCTGTTCGACGCGTTGAAGCCGCGCATGTTGAACATGTCTCCGGCGGTGTTCGACGACCCGCCGCCCTCGCCCGCCTGCAGCGTGATGCCTGGCACGTTGCGCAGCGCGTCGCTCAATGTCGTCGCGCCCTGTTCGTCCATGACGGCGCGCGGGATGACCGCGATCGTCTGGGCGATGTCGCGCAGTGGCACCTGATACTTCGGTGATTGGACTCCTGGCGCAGCAGCCGTGACCTGGACCGACTCGGACTGTTGTGCGATATCGATCAGAGCGATGCCTGGCGATGTCACTCGAACAGATAGACTGGTTCCAGCCACGAGCTGATCGAGCGCTTCCTCGACTGAGAAACGGCCGGACACTCCGCTCGACTGAATGACTGCGAGCGCTTCCATCGCAAGCCGCACCTTGACGCCCGATACTTGCTCGAATTGCTCGAGCAGTTCGCCCAGAGGTCCAGGACCGATCGCGTACTGGGTGCGTGCCTGCTGTACTGCACGGGTATTCGCGGGTGATTGCGCAGAGCGTGGCGACTGCGCCGAAAGGCCAGCCGCGGACGTTGAAGCCATGAACGCGGCGCTGAGCACAAACAATCGTGCTGTGCCACGACGCCGACGGCGACTATTTCTGTCGGCGTTCTTGAAACTCTTGTTCTTCACTCGGCACTCCAAGAGGTCGGAATCAAGCGGCTGGACTTTGAATTGAGATGGGATCGAGGCGATCGGCCGCGCGGCGTTTCATCCACGCGCGCCAGCGGCGCCACGCGAGTGCCAGACCGGTCCACACCAGCACGATGCTTCCGCCGGTCGCGAGCCCGGCAATCGTCTGTCCAGGAATGCCAAGGACCTCGCCCGTATGTGCGAAGCGCGAGATGCTGAGTAGGCGGCGACCAAGGCTCTGATCGGCGAACGACTCGTAC
>DATCXH010000363.1:0-3198 GCA_036565925.1 Vicinamibacterales bacterium | reverse complement strand
TTTGCCAGTACGGATCAACGTTCCTATCTTTATCGGCATCGATGACAAAGGAGCGTGCATGGTCCGACGCCGACAGCGCGAGCGGAGTTTGTTCGAAGTGTTGTTGCCCGATGGCCACAAACTGTGGCCCGACTGGTTGCGGCGCATCGACACGCTGCTCGAGGACGAGGCGGTGATTGAAGTGGTCGCGCAGGCGCTCGAAAGCCGCTGGCCGCAGAGTCGGCGCCGCGGCCGTCCGGGGACGCCGGCGGAGGTCGTGATTCGGATGCTGATCTTGAAGCATCTGTTCGACTGGAGCTACGACGACCTGGAGCAGGAGGTCCGGGCGAATTTGGTGTATCGCACGTTCACCCGGATCGACGCCGAGGAAGTGCCGGATGCCAAAACGATCCTGAAGATTGCGCGCGCGCTCGGCCCCGAAATCATCGAGCAGTTGCACCGACAGGTGCTTGACGTCGCGAAGCGGGCGGGGGTGACGCACGGCCGCCGCTTTCGCATCGATACGACAGTCGTAGAAACCAATGTGCACTATCCGACCGACAGCTCGTGGTTGCAGGACGGTGTACGGGTGCTGACGCGGACGATGCAGCGGGCGAGTGCGGCACTCGGTGACCGATCGGGGCGCGTCCGTAGTCGCCTGCGCAGCGTCTGGCGACGCGTGATGGTGATCGGTCGTCAAGCCCGGTCGCCGGAAACGCGGGACGCGCTGGTGCGCAGCTACCGCCGACTGATGGCCACCACGCGGGCGGTCGTGCGCGACACCCAAACGGTGGTGCGCCGGATCGCGCAGCGGGTCCGAACCGCGGCGCCGCGGGTTGCGACGACGTTGATCCGCGCCCGCGCGCGACTGCAGGATCTGCAGCCGCTCGTGATGCGCATTCTCGATCAGACGCGCGCACGTCTCCTCGGCGGCGACATCCACGTGCCCGACAAAGTGCTCAGCATATTTGAGCCGCACACCGAGGCCATTCGGAAAGGCAAGATCGCAAAGCCCACGGAATTCGGAAAACTCGTGACGATTCAGGAATCGGAGCACCAGATTATTACCGCCTACGAGGTGCACGAGCGCCGGCCGCCCGACACGACGCTGTGGACGCCAGCGCTGGATCGGCACATCGCGATTTTTAATCGTCCGCCGCGGATCGCCGCCGGCGATCGGGGATTCGCGTCGGCGAAGAACGAAGAGGCGGCCGTCGTGCGGGGAGTACAGCGCGTCATCTTGCCGCGACCCGGACGAAAAACGCCAGCCCGGCGCGCCCATGAGCGGCAGCGATGGTTCCGGCGGGGGCAACGCTGGCGCGTGGGCTGCGAAGGACGCATCAGTGTGATCAAACGACGGCATGGCTTACGTCGCTGTCGCTATCGGGGCGCCGAGGGCACCGCCCGCTGGGTCGGGTTCGGGGTCATTGCCAATAACTTGATGAGCACGGCGACGTTCCTGAACGCGCGAGCCGCCGGGTAGCGAACTTGAAGAAATGACACGATCGGACAGCAACTCGGCCGCTCGATGGGCAGAAGCACCGCTCGCGGACGGGTCATTTCTTCACCGGAAATCCCCATGGGCGTGCCGCCCACCCCGCATGATGAAAATGAAGCATCATGTGCCTCGGCCGTCGCTCGGGCAACGTCGCGCTACTGTGGTACTGCGAGTCCGCCCGGAAATTGACGTGGAAGCGTTCGGAACCCCGCATTGGTGCCTTCGAGCCCGCTGAGCAAAGTCGTGATGAAGAGAAGCTTCTCCGAACGATGGCCGACACCCAAGGAGGAGGCGGTCGTATGGAGCAGTTGATTGAACGGTGTGCGGGGCTAGACGTGCACAAGCAAACAGTAGCGGCGTGCGTGCGAGTGCCCGGGTCGGTGCGAGGGCGTGAGCAGCACCTGCGCCGGTTTGGGACGACAGCCGCCGACCTCCTCGCCCTGCGTGATTGGCTGGAGGGGTATCACGTGACGCACGTGGCGATGGAGAGTACCGGGGTGTATTGGAAGCCGGTGTACTACATCCTTGAAGAGCGGTTCACCTGCTTGCTAGTCAACGCCGCCCACATCCAGCGCGTCCCAGGCCGCAAGACGGATGTGCAAGACAGTGAGTGGATTGCGCAACTGCTCGAGCACGGACTCTTACGGGGGAGTTTCGTGCCGCCAGCACCGATCCGCGAGCTCCGCGATCTGACTCGGTACCGAAAGGTACAAATAGAGGAGCGTACGCGGGAGGTCAACCGCCTGCACAAGGTACTCGAAGACGCGGGCATCAAATTGGCGAGCGTCGCGACCGACATTTTGGGTGTTTCGGGCCGCGCCATGCTGCAAGCCCTCATTCGTGGGACAACCGACCCCATCGTCTTGGCCGACCTCGCCAAACGGAGGCTGCGAACAAAGATCCCGGCGCTCCGCCAGGCGTTGGCGGGACGCTTCCGCCCGCATCACGCGTTCATGGTGAGCCAGATTCTGGCGCACGTGGATTACTTAGATGAAGTCATCGCCAGCGTGAGCGAACGGGTCGGGATCGTGATCGCACCGTACGTCGAGGACCTCACTCGCCTCGACACCATTCCTGGAGTGAATCGGCGCACCGCAGAAGTCCTCATCGCGGAACTGGGCGTGGACATGAACGTGTTTCCCAGCGAGCGCCACCTCGCGAGCTGGGTTGCTCTCTGTCCGGGTCAAAACGAAAGTGCCGGGAAACAAAAATCTGGAAAGACCCGTCAGGGCAATCGTTGGCTGCGCGCCGCACTGACGGAAGCCGCGTTATCGGCCAGTCGCTCCCCGAATACCGCTTTCGCGGCCCGCTACCGCCGTCTCAAGCGTCATCGCGGTCACAAGAAAGCCGTGATCGCTGTGGCCCACAACATCGCGGTCACCGTCTTTTACCTGCTCAGTCGTCAGTCGACCTATCGTGAGGCCGTCGCGAGCGACTTCGCTCAGCGAGACGCCGTCCACGCCAGACGTCGAGCCATCCAGGTGCTGGAGCGACAAGGGTATCGCGTCACAATTGAACCCGCGGCATGACCCGTATTTTCTGAGCAAAGTAGGCTACTTTCCGGTGAAGAAATGACCGTCCGCGAGCGGTGCTTCTGCCCATCGAGCGACCGAGTTGCTGTTCGATCGTTTCATTTCATCATGTTCGCTACCCGGCGGCTCGCGCGTTCAAGAACGTCGCCGTGCTCATCAAGTTATTGCCAATGACCCCGAACCCGACCC
>DATCXH010000754.1:0-7289 GCA_036565925.1 Vicinamibacterales bacterium | reverse complement strand
CATGTAGGTCTTTGCCTGCGCGGCAAGGAAGCGAAGCGCACAAAGGCAATCCTCAACCGCCGCCGGTGCCGGCGCAACTCGGGCGAGACGGTATTCGACGTTGACAACGTTCCAGCCCATCTCCATCCACGGAAGGATCTTCGTGACCGCGCCCTCCTTGTTGCCGGCGGCCCAGAACCCGCCATGGAAGTACACGACCGTCGGCTGCGGCGTCGTCGCACCGCGACGGTAGTAGATATCGAGTTTCGACTCGTAGTTGCTGGCTGTGAGGTAGGTGAGGTTGGGTGCAGTCTGGTAGCTGCTGTCCGCGTGCACTGCCCACGTCGCGGATGACTGCGCGGATGTGCGCGGCGAGATCACGGAGAGAGCCAGGAGCACGAAGAACAATGAGAGTCGTCGCATGGGGCGAGAGAATACTCGATCAGTGAGGAAGCGTAGAATCAGCCCGATGAAGCGCCTCCAGTTCGTCGGCCTCGCATTCCTGGTGTGCCTCACCTCGCTCCCCGCGACCGCGCAGCGCTACGCCGCACGGCGCGAGGACGACATCATTCAGTTGACCGATACGGGCACCGACACGCGCGTCTCGATCGCACCCTCGATCGGCAACATCGCCTTCCGCATGATGGTGAAAGGCCACGACGTCCTGCGCTGGCCTCACGCCGACATGACAGCGTTCAAGGCCAATCCGAATCAGACCGGCATTCCGTTCATGGGTCCGTGGATCAATCGTCTCGACGAGCAGGCGTTCTACGCCAACGGCAAGCGCTACGCGTTCGACATGAGCCTCGGGAACGTGCGCGGCGCGATTCCCATACATGGCTTCCTGACCGCGACGTCTGAGTGGCGCCTCGTGTCAGTCGATGCCGCCCGCGACCGCGCCACCGTCACCAGCCGACTCGAGTTCTTCCGCCAGCCGGCATGGATGAAGCAATGGCCTTTTGCCCACACCATCGAGATGACGCACACGCTGCGTGACGGCGTGCTCGAGGTGATGACGACCGTCAGCAACATGAGTGCGGAACCGATGCCGGTATCGATCGGATTCCATCCGTACTTTCAACTGACCGACTCGCCACGCGACGAGTGGACCATCTCCGTCGGTGCACGCACGCATCTGAAGCTGATGCCGAACAAGGTTCCGACAGGCGAGACCGAGCCGATCGGGTCGCCCTACACCGGGGGCGTGCCGTTGCGCGAGTTCGACATCGACGATGGGTTCACGGATCTCGTGCGTGATGGACAGGGGCGCGCGACGATGACAGTCAGCGGGAAGGCGCAGCGGATCGACGTGCAGTTCGGGCCGAACTATCGCGCGGCCGTCGTCTGGGCCCCGAAGCCGCAGAACTTCATCTGCTTCGAGCCGATGGCGGCGATCACCAACGCGCTCAACCTCGCGCAGAAGGGCATCTACAAGGAGTTGCAATACGTCGCGCCCGGTGGAACGTGGCGCGAGAGTTTCTGGATCGCGCCCAAGGGATTCTGAATTCCGAACGCCCGAACGGCGTTGGTTGGGAATTTACGAGAGCAACTGATGCAGATGGAAGTGATGCTTCCCGAGTTTGCCGCCGTAGTTGCCCGCCGTGATCTCGACGACGCCAGGCCGGCACGCCGCGGCGAGTCCGGCGCGTAGCGCCTGTTCGATGGCCCCTCGATCGAGGCCATCGACGACGATCTCGAGCACCGAGTTCACCCCCGCGGGCAACTGACTCTCGACGCCTTCGCGCCCGCGCAGCGTCGGACAGTAGGCATCGTTGGTGGACGCGATCATGTTCTTGTACTTCTTCGCGCCGACTTTGCTGCCCGCGCGGACGATGCCGCCGGGAAACGGCATGATGATTCCGCGGACGCCGCGCATCGCTTCGACGGCCGCTTCGGCCGCCGTAAGCGCCTTCGACTGGCTCTCGGCCAGGATCAGCAGGTTGCCGCCGCCAATGGCCCTCTGGACGCCGAACGATTCCTGGACGAGGAACTCCCCTTCCATTACGGGAATCCGCCAGTAGCGCTGTCCGTTCAGCACCTTGCTTGCCTGAAACTTGTCGCCGAAGTGACGTAGTTGACCACCGACCGTGACGCGATCGGTCGCATCAGGCAAACCGTCGAAGCAGGCGGTCGTCGGACAGGTGAGCACGGTCTGGCCTACACGATCGATCAACTGTCGCTGCAGGCCATCTGCGTCGAAGCCGAATAAGAGCACGCTGATGCCGGGGCGTCGGTCCGGCGTCGCGTCCGGCTGGAGCGTCGTCTCGATGCCCGCCTCGACCTTGCACCCGATCACCGAGGTCGCGAAGCCCGTCATCGACTGCGCGGCGGTCCGCGCCCACGCCGCCGACTGGGCAGTGATGACGACCCGGGCGGCGCGCATCGTAAACGCCTCGGCGAACGTGTCGAGGATCCGCACGCCGTTGCGCTCCGTACTGTTCTTCTGTTGGGAAATCTCGCTGGTCTCGCTGCTCATGCCGGAAGTTGTTGTAGAGGCCGCCTGCTTGGCCACGCCGTAAGCGCGAAGCGCGGAGGCAGCAGCGGCTCTTCAGCCCTTGAGTGTACCTCGCGGAGTTGGTAAGGCTCGCGATTTTCAAGTACGATCGAACTCACTTGTCGCAAAGTGCCAATGAGTGAGCGATTTATCCTCATTCCCGGACGGACCAGCAAGCAGGGCTGCGGGGTCAGCGAAGGGAAGTTCGACGAGGGGTATCAACACGAGATCACCACGTTGCAGGTGGCACCCGCAGATATGAAGCGGATGGGCCTGGCCAACGGCGATCGCGTGCGGGTCACCACCGACAGCGGCCGGCACATCGATGTCGCCGTGGCGGCTGCGACCGGTGACGAGCTCCCGCCCGGATTGCTCTTCATCGCCTACGGCGATCTCTCCAGCCGGCTGATGGATGGCGAGACGCACGGGTCGGGCATGCCGACGAGCAAGGGATTCGACGTCACGATGGAGAAGGTGTAGTGTCCGGCTTCAGCCGGACTGGATCGCCCGAATGAGCACTCCCGCTGCCACGACCAAACCGGCTGACGCCGGTACGACGGTTATCGAAGATTCCACATGCACCTTCTGCGGCTGCGTGTGCGACGACATCGACATCACGGTCAAGGACGACCACATCGTCGACGCGAAGCGCGCGTGCGTGCTGGGCAAGGCCTGGTTCTATAACCACCACGCTGACGATCGTCCGAGCTGTCTGATCGAGGGACGTCCGGCCACCGTCGAGGAAGGCGTCGAGCGCGCGGCCCGCATTCTCACGGACGCGAAGTACCCGATCATCTACGGGCTGAGCGACACCACATCGGAAGCACAGCGTGTTGCCGTCGGCATCGGTGACACGATCGGCGGCACCGTCGATACAACAACGAGCGTGTGCCACGGGCCGTCGGGCATGGCGTTCCAGGACGTCGGCGAAGTGACGTGCACGCTGGGTGAGGTCGCCAATCGCGGCGACCTGATCATCTTCTGGGGCGGCAATCCGGCTGAGAGTCATCCACGGCATTTCTCGAAGTTCAGCCTGATGCCCAAGGGCATGTTCGTGCCCAACGGCCGCAAGGATCGCACCGCCGTCGGCGTGGACGTTCGCAAGACGAAGACGGCCAAGGCGATGGACCTGTTCTTCCAGATCAAGCCGCGCAGCGACTTCGAAGCCCTATGGACGCTGCGAGCGCTCGCCAAAGGCATCGACATCGATCCGGAACAGGTCAAGAACGACACCGGCATCGAGCTGTCGCGGTGGCAGGACCTGATGGACCGGATGAAGGCCGCCAAGTTCGGCGTCATCCTGTTCGGCATGGGTCTGACGATGACTCGCGGCAAGCATCTGAACAGCGAGGCGCTGCTGTGCCTGGTGCGCGACATGAACGCGTTCACGCGCTTCGTCGCCCAGCCGATGCGCGGTCACGGCAACGTCACCGGTGCCGACAATGTGGTGACCTGGCAGACCGGCTACCCGTTCGGCGTGAACATGTCGCGCGGCTATCCGCGCTTCAATCCCGGTGAGTACACGACGTCTGATACACTCGCCCGCCGCGAGGCCGACGCCGCCATGCTGATCGCCTGTGATCCGATGGCCAATTTCAGCCAGCCGGCACGCGAGTGGCTGAAGTCCATTCCGTACATCGCGCTGGATCCCAAGGACACGCCAACGACGCGGTCGGCAACGGTGGTGTTCACGACCGCCACCTACGGGATCAACACGCCCGGCACGGTCTACCGCATGGACGATGTGCCGATCTATCTGCGCCCGGCGTTTCCCTCATCGCATCCGAGCGACTTCGACGTGCTGTCGGCGATTCAGCGGCGAGTGACGGAGCTGAAGAGATAGCCGGAACCAAGCGTCCTCATTCATGAGCAGCGGATATTTCAAGATCGCAGGCGGGACTGTCTACGATCCGGTTCACGGCGTCAACGGGGAGCGCCGCGACATCTGGATTCGTGACGGAAAAATCGTCGATGCTCCGTCGGCGCCCGATGTTGGTCCAGACAAGACCCTCGACGCCTCCGGCCTGGTCGTGATGCCGGGCGGTGTCGACATGCACTGTCACATCGCCGGACCGAAGGTGAACTCGGCTCGCAAGATGCGGCCCGAGGACAAGCGCAAGGCCGAGAAGGTCGTGCGCACGGCGGGCACGCGCAGCGGCACGATGGGCAGCGTTCCCAGCACGTTCGCCACTGGATACAAGTACGCGGGCATGGGCTACACCACGGCGTTCGACGCCGCGATCCCACCGCTGGCCGCGCGACACGTTCATGAAGAATTCGAGGACACGCCCTGCATTGACAAGGGCTTTTTCGTCCTCATGGGCAACAACCATTACGTCATGCAGTCGATTCAGCGCAAAGAGCCGGATCGCCTGCGGTCGTTCATCGCCTGGTTGTTGGGCGCGGCCAAAGGCTACACGCCGAAGATCGTCAACCCGGGCGGCGTTGAGGTCTGGAAACAGCTGCCCAGCGGCAACGTCCACGGGCTGGACGAGAACGTCGAGCATTTCGGCGTCACGGCGCGGCAGATCATCGAACAGGTCGCGCACGCCGTCGACGAGCTGCGGCTACCGCACTCGGTGCACCTGCATTGCAACAACCTCGGGATGCCCGGCAACTGGCGGACCACGCTCGAAACGATGAAGACGTTTGGCGACTCGCGTGGCCATCTGTCGCACATCCAGTTTCACAGCTACGGCGGCGGCGACGCCGACGAGACGACGTTCAACAGCAAGGCCAAGGAACTGGTCGAATACGTCGATGCCCATCCGAATCTGACGGTCGACGTCGGGCAGGTGCTGTTCGGCCAGACCACCACCATGACCGCGGACGGACCGCTCGGGTACTACTTGAGCAACGCGTTCAAGAGCAAATGGTTCTCGTCCGACACCGAGATGGAATCGGGGTGCGGGATCGCCCCCATCGAGTACAAGAACACCAGCCTGGTGCACTCGCTGCAGTGGGCCATCGGCCTCGAGTGGTATCTGCTCGCCAAGGATCCCTGGCGAGTCGTGATGAGCACCGATCATCCCAACGGCGGGTCGTTCCTCGCCTACCCGCAGATCATTCAGTTGTTGATGGATCGCACCTATCGCCAGGACATGCTCAAGCAGGTGCACCCGGCGGTTCTGGAACGGTCGACGCTCGGCGATCTCACCAGGGAATACAGCCTCTACGAGATCTGCATCATCACCCGCAGCGGCCCGGCGAGGATTCTCGGTCTGGCGAACAAGGGCCATCTCGGCCCAGGCGCCGACGCCGATATCACCATCTACACGCCGAACAACGACAAGACGAAGATGTTCGAGACGCCTCGCGCAGTCATCAAGAGCGGCGTGGTGATCGTCGATCAGGGTGAGATTCGCGAGTCGCCGATCGGCAAGCTGCTCTACGTGTCACCCGAGTACGACACGAGCATCGAGACTGACATCGCGGAGTGGTTCGAGAAGTACTATTCGATCCGGTTCCGCAACTACGGTGTCCCGCTCGAGTACTTACACGAGGCAGAGGAGATAGGCACCACGTAGTGGTCCGCTTTGGCCGGATGTAGTGTCCGGCTTCTGCCGGACCTGTGACACGCATGCTGACGCTTCGTTACAAGGCAGAGACGCCGATTCCGGTTGAAGTCGAGGGCGTGACGCCGTCCGCAGTCCGCGCGCTGCCGCTTGCCGACATCGAACGCCGCGAGATCTTCCACGGCAACCGCAAGGTTCCGCTCGCCGAGTTCTTCTCGATCAGCGGCGATCCGTCTGACGGCCGCCTGGAGTTCGAAGGCAACCTGGGCGGCGTCCACTGGATCGGCGCGCAGATGTCGGAGGGCGAGATTCACATCCGCGGCGACGCCGGACGTCACGTCGGCAGCGAAATGACCGGCGGCGTCATTCACGTGCACGGCAACGCCAGCGACTGGGTCGGCGGCGAGATGCATGGCGGATTCATCCACGTGCATGGCAACGCCGGCCATCTGGTGGGCAGTGCGTATCGAGGGAGTCGCGTCGGCATGACCGGCGGCACGATCCTCGTGGACGGCTCCGTCGGGAACGAGGTCGGCCTCACGTTGCGCCGCGGCCTGGTGGCAGTCGGCGGGAACTGCGGCGACTTCGTCGGCTCCAACATGATCGCCGGGACCGTGCTCGTCTTCGGCCAACCCGGCAACCGTCCGGCCGCCGGCATGCGCCGCGGAACGGTGGGGTTGCTGGGCAGCAATCCTCCGGCGCTGCTCATGACGTTCCGCAAGAACTGCGTCTGCAAACCGCTCTTCCTGCGGGTCATGCTCGGGCAACTGCAATCGCTTGGGTTCGCGGTCCCAGCGGAATGCTGGGACGCAGACTACGGTATGTACAACGGCGATCGCGTGACCGTTGGCCGCGGCGAGATTTTGATCCGGGAATCGTCCGCCTGAGGTCCGCCTGAAGGCGGACACGACAGCTATCGCAGAGTCCGCCTGTCGCCGTGCCGCACCGTGACAAAGGTGCGGTCGAGGTATTCGAGAAGCGGCACGACGACTCTCCGGCTGCTCCCGAGCCGTTGCCGCAGATCGCTCACCGTCGCCGGACCATGCTTCGCGATGAAGGCTTTGACGTGCGCCGTCGCCTGCGCGACCGCGGACGCGCTCAAGACGAGTTCGGCACTGATTTCGATGACTTCCCCACTCTCGACGAGGAACTTGAGCGCACGCTGCGAGGCCACATCCGGTGTGAGCTCCTTGCGCGAAGGTGGCTCCAGCGGTTGCGCCGACAGCGTACGTCGCAGCGTCTCGCCTGCGGCACGCAGCGGTTCAGGGAGTTGCGCACGATGCGACGCACGCTGAATGACC
>DATCXH010000494.1:0-2316 GCA_036565925.1 Vicinamibacterales bacterium | reverse complement strand
TGTCCGATGGGTTCACGAAGACATCGCGGTATCGGTCGGCCATCGCACTGCGATGCAGCACGGTACCTTCGTCCGTGATCGCGACGAATCGTGAGGCCCACTGCGAATGGCCGGCTTCGATCACCCGACGCTTCGCCTCAGCCGCCATCGTCGTCGGTTCGATCGTGGAGCCTGACTTGCTCGCGACGACGAAAAGCGATGTGCCGGCGTGCGCCATCGCGGCGCGAACTGCGTCTGGATCGACCGAGTCGAGCACGTGGAAGGATGGGGTGGAGTTCGGAGTCCCAAGGATCAGGCGCAGCACCTCAGGCGCGAGGCTCGATCCGCCCATACCAAGCAGGACAACGTGCGTGAACCCGTCCTTGCGCACGGCCTCCGCGAATGTGCGGAGCCGCGGAAGTTGTGGCGTCACGACGTCGAGGGCATTCAGCCACCCGAGCCGGGTCGCGACGAGGGACTGCACCGAGGGATCGGCGGACCACACGTCGAGCTGCTTCCGCCACAACGCATCCGCGAAGCGCATGCGATCGAGGCGCGCGCATGCATCTTCGAGTGGGATTTGTAGTGGTCCTGACTCGATCGAGAAGGTAGTCACGGCGTCTTATAACATAATGAATACACCGGTCATGACACGGGTGGTGCCATTTGCCCTGGGTTTCTCGATGGTGGTGTGGGCTGCATGCACGCAAGCGGACGGTCCTCCGGCCGAGGTGCGAGCACCGATCGAGGCCCGAGCGCCGGCGAAGCCATCCGCGAACGTTGCGCGACCACGCATCGTCTTTCTCGGCGACAGCCTGACGGCAGGCTACGGTCTGGCGAAGGAAGAGTCAGTTCCCTCACTCATTCAGATGCGACTGCGATCCGAAGGATATCCGTACGACGTCGTGAACGCCGGCGTTTCGGGCGATACGTCGGCAGGTGGACTGAGCCGCCTCGACTGGTCGCTCGAGGGTGATGTGAAGGTTCTGGTGATCGAGCTCGGCGCGAACGACGGCCTGCGCGGTCTTCCGGTCGCCAACATGAAGCGAAACCTGACGGAGATCATCACGCGCGCCCAGTCCCGCGGCATCAAAGTCCTGCTCACGGGCATGGAAGCTCCGCCGAACTTTGGTGCGGCTTACACCGCCGAGTTCCGGCAGGTGTATCGCGACCTCGCCAAGTTGCCAGACGTCGTGTTCATGCCGTTCTATCTTGATGGCGTCGCCGGTCTTCCGCAGCTGAACATTTCAGACGGCATGCATCCCAATGCTGAAGGCGCGCGCATCATCGAGCGTGCGGTGTGGGGGAAGCTTGAACCGCTTCTCGACAAATCGCCGGGAACAGCCCGGAGCGGGTCGAAATGATCGAGCTCCGTGGGGTCTCCAAAACGGTCCAGAGCGGCGACCATCCTCTGACGATTCTTCACCCGCTGGACTACACGATTCCGTCCGGCCAGTTCGTGGCGGTTGTCGGACCGTCAGGCAGTGGCAAGTCCACTCTCCTGGGACTGCTGGCCGGCCTCGATTCACCAACGACGGGCGAGATTCTGATCGACGGCGTGGACATCACGCAGTTGAGCGAAGACGGTCTCGCCAAACTGCGCGGCGAAAAGATCGGGTTCGTCTTTCAGTTCTTTCATCTCGTGCCGTCGCTGACCGCGTTCGAGAACGTGCTGATTCCGATGGAGATTTCCGGCCGGCGCGACGCTGTGCCGCGGGCGCGGCGTCTGCTCGAGGAAGTCGGTTTGACCGAGCGCGCGCATCATTATCCCTCGCAGCTCTCGGGCGGTGAACAGCAGCGCATTGCGATTGCCCGCGCACTGGCCAATGATCCTCCGATCGTGCTGGCCGACGAACCGACCGGCAACCTCGACTCGACCACCGGCCGCCACATCATGGAACTGTTGCTCAACGTCCAGCGCTCGCGCGCCTCGACGCTCGTGCTGGTCACGCACGACGCCGATCTCGCGTCGCTGGCCGACACACGCCTGGTTCTGCGTGACGGCCGCCCGGTGACGCCGGACGACGCCCTTCGCAACACGGGGAAATCGACGCAAGCGGAGACCGTGCGGTGAGCTTTGTCCTCCGCATGGCGGCACGTGAGATTCGCGCGTCCTGGCAACGCCTGCTGTTCTTCTTTATCTGCATTGCCGTTGGCGTCGCGTCGATCGTCGCGATTCGTTCGGTCATTCAAAGCGTTCGCGAGGGGTTGACGCGTGAATCGCGGGCGATGACCGGCGCTGACGTCGTCGTGCGCAGCGATCGGCCCATCGCCGACAAAGTACGTGCATCGGTTGATCAGGCGCGCGAAAGCGGTCGCGTCGGCACAGTGTCGGAG
>DATCXH010001226.1:0-2142 GCA_036565925.1 Vicinamibacterales bacterium | reverse complement strand
GGAACAGGAAGCGCTCGATATCGTGCTGCGAAACGTGAGCGGATATCTCGTGGCCGCGCGTGACACGCCGGTGAGCGGTGCCTCGACGTACGATCGCATCTACATTCTCCCGACCAGCTCCCGGCCTACGACCGCGGCATCGGTGGGACCGGCGCCGCAGCCGGCCATACAGGTGCAGGACGACGGGGATGATGCCGAGGTGCCGAATCCTCGTGGACCGAATACACCTCCTGGCGGGCGGCTGCCGCGGGAAGTCAATCAGCCGACAAACACCGTGAGACCCCCAGTGACTGTCGACGACGACGGTCCTGAGAATCGACCGGCGCCTACGCCCACCAATCCCTTCGGCGTCCAGCCCGGCACCGGGCGTCCCGGCGTAGTCACGCCAGGCACGCCGTCGCCGACGCCTCCTGGCGCGGTCACGCCGGCGATACCGGCGCCGAACACCCCCGGCACAATCACGCCGGTGCCGCGGCCGAACAATCAGTAGCATCGGCAGTCCGATTGCTCAGCAGCATTCCCGTACAATAGACGCAGCGCAGGGATCGCCTCAGGCGGCCCTGCTTCTGCGTCTTCATGTCTGACATCGATCGATTCCGCCCCGAAGACCGGCGCGGTGTGGACACACTGCACCGTCGCATGCACGGCGCCGATGCGGCTGAAGCGACACGCTTTCGCTGGGACTGGCAGCATCGACGAAATCCACACAATGCGACTGGTCAGCCCGGCATCTGGGTCGCGCGCGAAGGTCCGACCGTCGTCGGTCACTTTCAGACGCTCCCGGTCCGTCTGTCGTTGAAGGGACTCGAAGTTGATGGTGCGTGGGGCACCGACGCGATGATTGCGCCCGAGCGCGATCGACAGGGACTCGACGAAGCGCTGTTGCGTGCTTGGGATCGCAACAGCGGCGCGGTGCTCGCTATTCGGCTCTCGAAGGAGTCGCGTCAGGTTCTCGATCGCCTGCACTGGCCGGAATCGCACGTCGTGCCCGCGCTCGTGAAGCCGCTGACGCGACGCGCGATGCGCACGCCGCACCTGCCTGTCGCGTTCAATCGACTGATTTCTGCAGTCACACATCCGCTCGTGCAGATCGTCGCCCGCTCACGTCCGTTGCGCGCCGAGTGCGAGCCGATTCGCCGTTTCGATCACGCATTTACCCTGCTGTGGGAGCGGCTGGCGGCGAAATTCGATCTCTCCGTTCGGCGCGACTCACCCTACCTGAACTGGCGCTACATCGAGCCGCCGCACGTGCGCTACTCGGTCGTCGCACTCAAACGCCAGGGCGAGGTACACGGCTACGCGGTGTATCGTCACCGGCACGAGCCGCTCGGCCGCGTGACGATGCTCGTGGACTTCCTCGTCGATCCCGAGGATGTGTCAGGACTGAAGACGCTGCTGCGCTGGGTGGATCGCGCAGCGATCGCGGAAGACTCGGACAAGGTACGCTGCTCGGTGATGCACGGCGCGTTTCGACGCGTGCTGCGTCGAGCCGGATACTTCAACGTCAAGTCGACGCTCGATGTGTGCGTGAAAGTGAACGCGGTGCAGGTGCCGAAGGGGTTCTACGACGACACCGATGGCTGGCACATCACCGGCGGCGATTCGGATCAGGATCATTAAACGGACCACGAGATGAGCCTCAATGACAAAGTCGCCGCCGAGATCACCGCGGCGATGAAATCGAAGGACGCTGCCCGGCTCTCCGCGCTGCGGATGCTGAAGGCGGCGATCATGAACAAGGGCGTCGAGAAGGGTCGCGACCTCGAGGACGCCGAAATCCTGCAGGTCGTATCGTCGCTCGTCAAACAACGTCGCGATTCGATCGAGCAGTTCAGCAAAGCCGGCCGTACAGATCTCGTCGAGAAGGAAACTGGCGAGATCGCCGTGCTGGAGGCCTACCTGCCTCCGGCGGCGAGTGCGGCGGAGATTGATGAGGCCGTGGCCGCGGCGATCGCCGAGACCGGCGCCAGCTCGCCGAAGGACATGGGCAAGGTCATGAAGGCCGTCATGCCGAAACTCGCCGGTAAGAACGCCGACGGGAAAGTGGTCAACGAGGCTGTCCGCCGGAAGCTTGGCGCCTGACTCGGGTTCGTCGTCTCGACTGGCTCGCTCGGCGGCGGCTGGCGCGGCGGCGACCATGTC
>DATCXH010001029.1:0-8235 GCA_036565925.1 Vicinamibacterales bacterium | reverse complement strand
ATCACCGGTGTCGTCAAAGACACCTCCGGCGCGTTGCTGCCCGGCGTGACCGTTGAAGCAGCCAGCCCAACTCTGATCGAGCGTGTGCGCTCGACGGTCACCGATGCCGCGGGTCAATTCCGCATCGTCGATCTTCGCAATGGCAGCTATTCGGTGACGTTCTCGCTCCCGGGATTTTCCACCGTCAAGCGCGACGGCATCGAGTTGAGCGGCGCATTCGTGGCCGTCATCAACGTTGAGCTGAAGGTCGGCACGCTGCAGGAGACGATTGTCGTCACCGGTGAAACGCCCATCGTGGATGTCCAGAGCACTGCTCGCCAGACAACGATGGACAACGATTTGATCAATTCGATCCCGGCGGCGCGATCGTACGGCGGGTTGCTCACACTCATGCCGAACACGGTGGTGCAGGGTGGCGCCGCGTCGAACGCACAGGTGGTGCCGAACATGGTCGTCTTCGGCGGCGCGGGCGGACGTTCGAACGAAGGACGGCTGCAGGTCGACGGCTTGAGTGTCGGCACGGCCTTCAACGGCGCCGGCGTGTCGGCATACGTAGCCGACGTGAACAATGCGCAGGAAGTCGTGCTGATCGCGTCGGGCGGCATGGGCGAAGCGGAGACCGGCGGGCCGGTCCTCAACCTCGTCCCGAAGGAAGGTGGCAACCGGATCAGTGGCCAGCTCTATGGCTCGCAGGTCACCGAAGGCATGGTGAGCAGCAACTACACCGACGACTTGAAAGCGCGCGGGCTCACGACGCCAGGCGGCTTTACCAGCGTGTACGACTACAACGTTGGCATCGGTGGTCCGATCAAGAAGGATCGCGTGTGGTGGTTCCTGCAGGTGCGTAATGAAGGCTACGAGCAGCGGATCCCCGGCATGTTCGCCAACGTCGATCCGACCGCGTGGTTCTACGTTCCCGATCGGAGCCGTCCGGCATTCGGCGCGGCGAACTTCAGGACGACGGCGCTGCGCGTGACGTCGCAGTTGAGCGCGAAGCACAGAGTCACCGCGTTGTGGGACGAGCAGACTCCATGCGAAGGCGCCGGACTGACCGACGACTCGGACGCGTGCCGTCACTCCAAGCCAGGGCAAATCATTTGCGCGGGCGCGTCGCCAACCCCCGCCTGCTCGCCGACGTCGGCTCCTGAGACGGGTGCGTTGCGTGATGTAGGTCAGCGCATTCAGCAGGCGCGCTGGACCTCACCGCAGACCAACCGTCTGTTGCTCGAAGCTGGCTTCGGCACCTACATGAGCCGCTGGGGCGGTGAACCAATGCCAGGCGCCGATCCGAATTTGATCCGCACGACCGATCAGTGCACCACCGGTGCCGGCGTCGCCGGGCAGCCGTGCGAGCACGGGATCGCGAACCTGACGTATCGCGCGACGAGCTGGAGCACCGCGTGGGTGCTCGTCGCGAACTATCGTGCGTCGGCGTCGTACCTCGTCGGCCGCCATACGATGAAGGTCGGCTGGCAGGGATCGCACCTCGGTGACGATCGCACCGCGTTCCTCAACAACCAATTCGTCACCTACCGCTTCAACAACGGCGTGCCGAACCAGGTAACCCAGAACATCAACCACTTCAAGCTGCTTCAGCGCGTTCGGACCTCGGCGTTCTACGCGCAGGACTCGTGGACGCTCGGGCGTGCGACCTTCCAGGGTGCGTTGCGCATGGACCACGCCTGGAGCTATTTCCCGGAGCAGACGATCCCGAGCCAGCGCTTCTTCCCGACGGCGCGGACCTTCGAGTTCACTGAAGGCGCGTCATACAACGACATCTCTCCGCGCGGCGGCCTCGCCTTCGACGTGTTCGGCAATGGCAAGACCTCGGCGAAGTTCAATTTCGGGCGCTATCTCGAAGCCGCACAGAACGGTGGATTCTTCATCACCAACAACCCGACGGGTCGTCTGAGCACCACCGTCGCACGCACGTGGACCGACAACGACCGTGACTTCGTGGTCGATTGCGACCTGTTATCGCAGACGGCGCAGAGCCCGGCGACGACCGGAAGCATTGACACCTGCGGCGCCGGCAGCCCGAACTTCGGCACGACCGTGGTCTCGTCGACGCTCGACCCGACGCTGCAGTCCGGGTGGGGTGTGCGCACCGGCGACTGGCAGTGGGGGGCATCGATCCAGCATGAAGTGATGCCGCGTGTGTCGGCCGAGCTGAGTTATCAGCGCCGCTGGCTGCTCAACTTCTCGGCGACCGACAACCGGACTGTTGCGGCGAGCGACTATTCCTCCTTCGCGCTCAATGTGCCGACCGACTCTCGCTTGCCCAACGGCGGAGGCGGGCAGATCTCCGGTCTCTATAACGTCACGGCGGACGCGTTCACTCGACCGACGGATAACTTCGTCACGCTGGCGGATCGCTACGGCAGCTACACGAACTCCACCGACTCGATTGCGCTGAACGTCACAGCGCGGCCGCGTTTCGGCGTGACGTTGCAGGGTGGTTTCAACTACGCCAGGACCGGCGTCGACTACTGCGAAGTCCGTTCGTCGATTCCGGAATGGACGGCCCTCGGCGCGCAGTCGCCGACCAACCCGTGGTGCTCCACCACAACCAGCTTGCTTCGGACGACGGCGCTCGGCAGCTACGTCGTGCCGAAGGTAGACGTACAGGTCGCGTTTACGTTCCGCAGCGATGCCGGTGCGGCGCTCGGCGCCAACTATGTGGCGTCGAACGGGGAGACGACACTCGGTCGTCCGTTCGCGGGTGCGAGCCAGACGATCACGGTGAACCTGATCGAGCCGGGCACGCTTTACGGCGATCGCGTCAATCAGTTCGACATTCGCCTCGCGAAGAATCTGCGCTTCGGCGGCACGCGGACGAATGTGGGCTTTGATATCCAGAACGTGCTGAACGCCAATCCGGTGCTGACCTACAACGAGGCGTTCTCGACGACGACGAACACCTGGCTGCGTCCGAACTCAGTGCTGCAGCCGCGGCTGCTGAAGTTCAGCGCCCAGTTCAACTTCTAATCGGCATGTAGTGTTCGGCTTCAGCCGGACTGTCATCGCCGGCGCGCGACTCGCGCGCCGGCGCCCCAACGCCGTCGTCGATCGCGTCGAGAGACCTACCGGGAATTGACCTTCGCGAGTGCGCCGAAGGCGGCGTAGAACACTTCGTCGGGGCACAGGTCGGGCGTGAGGATGCGCTGCATGACCAGGCCTTCGATCAACGCGTGAATCACCCGCACGAGTTGCTTCGGTGGCATGGGCAGTTCACTGCGGTCGAAGAGCGCGAGCCACTCGGCTCCAAGCTCGTAGCTGCTTTGCGTGATGTCATGCACCCGCGCGCGTAGTTCAGGGTTCTTCAGCGTGTAGGCGAGTCCCGTCAGCCGTCCGATCGCCGCAGGCCGTCGTTCGTCCACGGCAGCGAGCGTCGCTTTCGCCAACGCACGCATCGCCTCCGCGAATGTCGCGTCAGGCTTGATCTGCGGCTTCACCGGCGCCCAGTACGTTTGACCGAGGGCGATGAACAGCTCGTCGCGATTCTTGAAATTCCCGTAGATCGCGCCCGTCGTCATCCCTGCGCGGCCTGCAACTTCCTCGAGCGTTGTCCGCTCGTAGCCTTTCTCCCGAATCAGGGCACGTGCGGCCTCGAGCAGCGCGGCGCGCGTGCGGTCACGCTTGTCACCTTTCGGCTTGCCGCGCGCGGGCGGGACGTTTGTGCTTGCCATCGCTCAAAAAATAGTACATCTATTTTATAACGTCAATATAAAGGAGCGATGACCACACAGAACACGTCGATACAGCCGGCACGCGTGCGCGACGTCCTCGCACCGTACGTAGAGCTCGATCAACTCGCCGGGGCTGCGGCGATGATCTGGCGCGATGGCCGAGTGATCGATGTCGCGACGGTTGGAAAGCGCGACCTGATCTCCGGATTGCCCGTAGAGCGCGACACGATCTTTCGCATCGCCTCGTTGTCCAAGCCGGTGACCACCGTTGCGGCTTTGACGATGCTCGACGAAGGGCGATTTGAGCTCGACGAGCCGATCACCCGATGTGCGCCGGAGTTTGCGCGCATGCGCGTGCTGCGCAACCCTGAGGGGCCACTCGATCAGACAGACGAAGCCGCACGAGCGATCACGTTCCGCGATCTCCTGACGCATCGCGCTGGCCTGACCTACGGCGAGTTTCATCGCGGGCCGATCGGCGCGGCGTCTCTACGGACACTGGGTCCCCAGATTGAGAACGCACTCACGCCCGACGAGTGGATTGCCCGCCTTGCCACCCTGCCGTTGATCGATCAACCTGGCGCCGGCTTTCATTACAGCGTCTCGACCGATCTGCTCGGCTTTCTGATCGCACGGTTGGACGGCGTATCGCTCGAACAGGTCCTCGATCGACGCGTGTTCGGCCCGCTCGGGATGCGCGATACGGGATTCTCGGTGCCGCGTGACAAACGAAGCCGTCGCGCCGGCCTCTGTGGCTTCGACGCCGAAGGGCGGCCTGCCGCGTTGGACGCGCTCCCGGGGCGCCACGCACTCGTGGAGCGTCCCGACGACATGACCTTCGAGTCAGGAGGGCAGGGGCTCTGGTCCACGCTCGACGACTACCTCGCGTTCGCGCGTGCGCTCATTGGCGGCACACCTGACGGCCCGCCGCTCCTCCGGGCCGAGACGCTCGTGGCGATGACGTCGAATCAGTTGACGACCGAGCAGCGCCGTTCAGCGCGCATGTTCGGGCGGCCCATCTTTGCCGAAGGCCACGGCTACGGCATGGGCGTCGCCGTCGTCCTCGAGCCGGAGAAGGCCGATCCACGACGATGCGGTGGTGGCATCGGGACAATCGGCTGGCCGGGCGCATATGGCGGTTGGTGGCAGGTCGATCCGAATGACCGCTCGGTGTTGATCTTCCTGGCCCACAACATGGTGGAACTACACCAGATGATCGGTGGTATCGGTCTCGGCGTATGGGATGCGATCGTCGAGTTTCACGGGGCAGCGCAACGAGCCTTACTCGCAGCGCAGGGCGATCGTCGGATCGACTGAGACCGCTCGCCGCATGGGGACGGCGGCCGCGACGACCGCGACGAGGGCGAAGAACAGCGGAACTAGTACGAACGTGGCAGGGTCGGTCGGCGTCACGTTCCACAGCTGCGATTGAAGAAGCTGTGTCGCGGCCAGCGCACCCGCCATGCCCGCAAGCAGACCGAACCCGACCACCACGGTCGTACGACGGCTTACCAGCGCGACCACTTCATGGGCGGCGGCGCCGAGCGCGATGCGGATGCCGATTTCACGCGTCCGCTGCGTCACCGCATATGCGATGACACCATAAATACCGATCGCCGCCAGCAGTGTCGCCGTCATCGCAAACGCCGTAATCGCGAACACGAAGTAGCCCCGTCGCGGAATCACCGACCGCATGCGCTCTTCCATCGTTCCGACGCTCGAGAGCGGACGATCGGGATCGACAGCAGCAACGACACGTCGGGCCGCTGGCAGCAGACTCATCGGATCGCCAGTGCTGCGCACCATGAACATCATCTGGCCGAAGATGTTGGAGCCAGCCCTCCCGAGTCTCGTGGGCTGCTGGAGGTACGACGTGTAGATGGCCGGCCGGAATTCGCCTTCGACGGTCAGGGGAATGTCGCGCACGATGCCGATCACCTTGCGTGGCCGCTCGTCTGCGAAATTCAGAATTGTGAACGCCTGTCCCAGCGGATCGGTGTCTGGCCAAAAACGTCTGGCGGCACTCTCATTGATGATGGCGACCCATTCGCCAGCGGCGGTGTCGTGCTCGCCGAAATCGCGGCCGCGCAGCTGGGACGAGCGGATTGACGTGAAGAACTGCGGTGTCACGAGGAAGTACGCGGCGATCGATGTATTGCGATCGTCGAGATGCGAGGGTACCGCACCAACACCGATCGCAAAGCTCTGCGATGGTATCCCGCCTCGGGAGGTGCTCGAGCCCTGGCCGTCGCGGGTGATCGTCACGGTCGGGACGACGACGCTGTTCAGCAGCGCGCTTGATGAGCCCGCCACAGCCTGCGCGCCCGGAATCGCACGCAAACCGTCGTAGATCCGTTCGAGCCGGATAGAGGGCGACGGACTAACCTCGAAAGAGGGAACACCGTCCTTCGCGCTACCGCGCTTCAAGTAGTCGGATAGAGGGATGTGAACTTCAAACGTGAGCAACTGTTCGGTGTCGAACCGAAGATCTCGCGACACGACGCGCACGAAACTCTTCACGAGCAGGCCAGCGCCGACCAGCAGGATCATCGTGACGGCAATTTGTACAGCGACGAGCGTGCTCCGCAATCCCGGATGACGTGAGCCACTTCCCGGTTCTTTCAACGTGCCGGTCAGCGAGGCTCGCGCGTGCACGAGGGCAGGAACAAGGCCGTACAGCAAGCCCGTGGCGATCGCCACCAGTGCTGTTGCGCCGAGCATGCGCATGTTCAACGTGATGTCGCCGATGGCGACGCCGCCCGGTGGAGGATTCATGGCGACCAGCGCTCGAATGCCGGCCCATGCAACGGCCAGCCCGAGCACACCGCCACCAATCGAGAGCAGCACGCTCTCTGTCAACAGCTGACGAACGATTCGTCCGCGCCCTGCGCCAAGCGCCGTGCGAAGCGCAATTTCAGGACCGCGGGCGAGTCCGCGTGCGAGAAGAAGTCCGGCCACATTGGCACATGCGACGAGCAGCACAAGGATGACGGCCACCTCGAGCGTGTAGAGGCGTCCACGCGTCCAACCGAACATCGCGTCGCGTACTGGCTTCACGCGCACCCCCCAGCCGGTGTTCCACGCCGGGTCGATGCGCGCGAGGCGTGCGCTGATGCCGTCGAGGTCCGACTGCGCTTGCTCCATCGTGACGCCGTCTTTGAGTCGCGCCGTGACGACGTAAAAACGCTGCGGGTTGCGAGCCTGCGCGCGGTCCATGCGCAGCGGGATCCAGTACTCGGTCTGATCGTTCGGATAGCGGAACGTCTCTGGCATGACGCCGATGACAGTCCGATTGATCCGATCGAGACGCACCTGCTGGCCGATGACCTCGGGGTTCCCAAAGAAGCGGCGCTGCCACAACCGATGGCTCAGGATGATCACCCGCGAGGGAACGCTCTCCGATGCTTCATCCTGCTCAGTGAAACGGCGACCGAGCAGCGGTTCCACTGCCAGCGCAGCAAAAGTGTCAGCCCCGATCCACTGCCCGCCGACGCGTTCAGCTGGTGCGCCGCCGTCATCTGCCCCGAAGTCGGCGTTCTGGCCCATTGCCGCGCCCATGACATCGAACGACCGGCTCTCGTCGCGCCATGCGAAGTAGTCGGCGACGCGCGCGTGTGTCTCCTGGTCCGGACTCTCCAACGGATAGGTCCGGAGGACGACGACGCGCTGGTCATGCGGGAAGGGCAGGAGATCGAAGAACACGGAATCGAGGGCGCTGAGGATGGCGGTGTTGGCGCCGATGCCGAGTGCGAGCGATGTCAGCGCGACGAGGGTGAAACCTGGATTGCGCCGCAGCATGCGCGCGCCGTAGACGATGTCCTGCCGAAGATCGTGCAGCCACGTGACCTTGCGTGTGTCGCGGCTCTGTTCTTCGAGGAGGGGAATGTTGCCGATGGTGCGTCGAGCGGCGAGCTGCGCGTCGTGCTCGGACATCCCACCTTCGACGTACTCACGCGTCAGTTGCTCGATGTGAAAGGACAGTTCTCTCGCGAGTTCATCGTCAACAGCATCGCGGCGGAACAGCGCGCGCCAGCGCTGACGTGCGATCCGCAGGAGCCTGGCCAGCATCTATGCACGCTGCAGCAGCAGTCCGACGGCTGATGAGAGTCGGTTCCACGACTCGAGCTCACGCGTCAACTGACGACGGCCTTCTTTCGTGAGCTCGTAGACCTTGGCGTCACGTCCGTGCTCGCTGCTCTTCCACTCGGCGACGATCCAGCCTTGATTCTCGAGGCGATGGAGCGCTGGATAGAGCGACCCTTGTTGCACCGACAGCACTTCGTCTGACAGTTGCTGAATCCGTTTGGCGATCCCCCAGCCGTGCAGCGGTTCGCGCGCGATCGTCTTCAGGATCAGCAGGTCGAGCGTGCCTTGGAGCAAATCAGAGGGCTTGGGCATGGCTTGACAAGGATACCTCGATTATCGACAATGCGATGCCTAGAACGTCGACACAAGTTCGGTTCCAGGTTCCAGGTTCCAGGTTCCAGGTTCCAGGTTCCGGGTTCCGGGTTCCGGGTTCCGGGTTCCGGGTTAGTTATTGGGCAAT
>DATCXH010000710.1:0-2133 GCA_036565925.1 Vicinamibacterales bacterium | reverse complement strand
AAGCGGACCCGCGCGGAATTACCTCCCGCGTCGCCAACGAGCTTCGCTACCCGGTCTTCGTCAAGCCTGCGAATCTGGGATCCAGCGTTGGCATCTCGAAGGCGAAGAACGACGACGGCTTCTGTGAGGCAATGGCGCTCGCGCTGCGATTCGATAAGAAGATCGTCATCGAGTCGGGCGTATCGAATGCTCGTGAGATCGAGTGCGCGGTACTTGGCAACGACGATCCCGAGGCCTCGGTTCCGGGCGAGATCATCGTGACTCACCGCGACGGGTTCTACTCGTACACCGCCAAATACATCGATGCAGAAGGCGCGACGACGCGCATTCCGGCCGATCTGCCGGCGACCACGATCGAGCAGGTCCAGCGGCTCAGTATCGAGGCATTCCGTGCGCTCGAGCTCTCGGGGATGGCGCGTGTCGACTTTTTCGTCGACGGACAAACCAACGCGTTATTTCTCAACGAGGTCAACACCATCCCCGGGTTCACTTCGATTTCGATGTATCCGAAGATGTGGGAAGCCAGCGGTCTCCCCTATCCCGCGCTCATCGATCGACTGCTCACGCTGGCGCTCGAGCGGCACGCGGACAAGCAGCAACTGCATACCAGCATTACATGAGGCTCGCAGCGTCCGCCGCGGCCACGCTCCTCCTCATCGCAACAGCCGATGCGCAGACAACGGGACTGACGGCAGGTCCTCGGCTCGTACGTGTCTACGACGCTATCTTTGATGCGCGATTCGATCAGGTCCCGGTACTCCTCACGCAGGCGTGCGGTCCCCTGGGCGCGGACCTGTCCGGCGTAGCGCGACGTGCGAAGGTGGAAGCGCAAAACGCGAAGGCGGCCGCGCCACAGGAAGCTTGTCAGCTGCTCGAAGTCGTCGCACTGTGGTGGCAGATCCAGCTCGATCCGAAGAACCGCGTCCACGACGACGAGTTTCAAGCCAAATCCAATGGCGTGATTGCCACCATGGAAGCATGGACCGAGCGCGAACCCATGCGCGCCGAGGCCTGGTTCTATCTTGGCGGCGCGTACGGTGCCCGTGCCCAGTGGCGGGTGCTGAGAGAGCAACGATTGGCAGCGGCTCGCGACGGCAAGCGCATCAAGAACGCCCTCGAGCAAGCGCTCGCCCTCGACCCATCTCTCACCGATGCGTATTTCGGCATCGGTCTGTATCACTACTACGCCGACGTTGCCCCAGCGGCATTCCGCATGCTGCGCTGGGTCCTGCTTCTGCCCGGCGGTGACCGTCTCGAAGGCATGCGCGAGATGCTGCGAGCGCGGAGCGACGGGCAGCTCCTACAGAGTGAGGCCGATTATCAGTTGCACCTGATTTATCTCTGGTACGAGAAGCAGCCGGAGCGGGCCCTGCAACTGCTGCGCGGCTTACATGACCGCCATCCGAGAAATCCGGTGTTCGTGCAGCTCATTGCGGAGATTCAGGACGTTTACCTTCACGACCTGCAGGCAAGCCGACAGACGTGGGAGACCTTGCTCGACTCGGCTGAGGCGCGTCGCGTCGCCGAACCTGCGATGACCGAGGCGAGCGCAAGGTTGGGGCTTGCCCGCGTGCTCGATCGTCTCTCGGACCCAGACACCGCGATGCAACATCTCCACGCGATCATCGAGACAAAGCCGCCCGGCCCCTATGGCGTACTCGCGCGCGCGCAACTCACGCTCGGCCAGATCCTCGACCGTCTCGGCCGACGCGAAGAGGCTCTGCACGCGTATCATGCCGCGCTCGATGTCGTGCCTCCCGACGATCCGGACCGCGTCGTACGCGCAGCGCGTGCGGGGATACGAGGACGATGAATTTTCGATTGACGATCGACAGATTGACGATTGCAGCGTGAGATCACGCGCACGATCGACGAACAGCACGTTCGATCATCAACTCACATTCGTCAATCGTCGATCGTTCACACGTCTATCGCTGTAGTGATTGATCACTCGTGCCGACACTTGACATCGTGGGTGCGTTTGCACGTGTTGTCGGGTATCGCGGCGGCTCGATCTTTTGACAAGCAACGCGATTTTGTGCTTGACACAAAGGAAATCTCACCCATAATCTACATCTGGTATGAGGGTGGATGGCTCAGCCCACCCGTTGTGACGGCCAAGCGGTCCGTCGG
>DATCXH010000204.1:0-5497 GCA_036565925.1 Vicinamibacterales bacterium | reverse complement strand
CTGCCGATGACTGTCGGACCATTCGGCATCGCCTTCGGCCTCCTGCTCCTGAGCCGCGTGCACGAAGGTGCCACGTACCTCGGCACCGTGCTGCCGGGCGTGGTCGTCTTCGGCTTAGGGTTGACTCTGACGGTTGCCCCTCTTACCGCAACCGTGCTCGCCGCCGCGCCCGCGCAGCATGCCGGCGTTGCATCAGGCATCAATAACGCGATCGCGCGCGCAGCGGGGCTCATCGCGATCGCAGTAATACCCGGGCTCGCCGGTCTGACCGGCGACGCCTATCGCGATCCGGCCGTGCTCGCGAAGGGCGTTCGCATCGCCATGCTGATCAGCGCCGCGGTCACGGCTGCCGGTGGGGCGCTCGCATGGGTGCTGATCCGCAATGAGATTCCCGGCCGCGTCGACTCTTGCCCGGCGGCCCGACTCGATCGCCGTTACTACTGCGCCGTTGACGGTGCGCCACTGGCTACCGATCGCGACGCTCTGCACGCGACGCGCCCGGCCGCGTGACGCGCGCGTTGCACGCGTGAGGTCGATACGCAGAGCTTGGCCGCGATTAATCGTGGCCCCGCATTGATCTGACCAGGTTCGTCCTCTACAATTCCAACTGATCCGCACAAGCCTTAGCTCAGACAGAGGGAGTAGCCCGTCTGCTTGAGCCAGACTTCGGGCCTCGCTCGACCGGCCTGCTCGCCTCGAGGTTTTCCCCCAAAGCCTTTGATGTCGTGCCAACGCCAGTCCACGTGTGCCCCGTGCGCGAGCTCGACCACCCAGGAGGGATCAGTTGGGGCACTTTGGACGCTGCATCCTCGTTTCGCTCATCGTTGTTGTTACTCTGTTCGTCGTTGGCTCTTCAAATACCCTGCACGGGCAGGCGTCAACACCCGGCTTCCTCGACTCGGCCACGAGCGTGGGACTCCGTCCTCGTTTTTCTGCCGCAGAGATCCATGCGTGGCTGCCGACGCGCGGCGCGTTCACCTTTCCCACACCGTACTCGACGCAAGGCGTTCGTATCACCAACGCCAGCGACTGCGGTGGCGCTGCTGACTGCGTCGCTGCGATCGGCTACTCGTACTGGGCCAACATCAACAACCATGCGAACAGCGACAGGATGTTGATCGTGCTCGGACTCGATCGACGGCGTGGCGGCGGCGGTCCCACGCTGTTCACCTACAACAAGCGCACGGGTGAGACCCGCAATGCGGGAGCGCTGTTCTCAGCTGACAGTCCCTATAGCTGGAGTCTGGCCGAAGGCTGGTATTTCAGCGGCACACGGCCGACGTCGCTCTATATGAACGATGCTGGCCGCATGCTCCGGTACGACGTCCAGCAGCGCACGTTCGAGACGGTCTTTGATGTGCGCGATCGGTTCGGCAGCGCCAAGTACATCTGGCAGATGCACTCGAGTGCCGACGACCGCGTCCATTCGGCTACGCTCCGCCAGGATGGCTCGTACGAAATGCTCGGCTGCGTCGTCTACAACGAGGCCGTTCGGCAGTTCGCGTTCTATGCGAAGACGGGCGACTTCGACGAGTGTCAGGTCGACAGGAGCGGTCGATGGCTGGTGATCAAGGAGAACGTCGATGGCCGCGACGGAGAGGACAACCGCATCATCGATCTGCAGTCAGGTCAGGAGCGCGTGCTCATCGACGCCAATGGCGCCGCCGGGCATTCCGACCTCGGGTTCGGATCGATGATCGCCGAAGACAACTTCAACGGGCTGCCGGGGGCCGTGCGAAGGTGGGATTTCGCGATGGATGTCACCGGCGGCCAGCCGGCGACGGTGCGGGGGCAGGGCGAGCTGGTGTATCAGCTCTCATCGTGGATGTCAGGCATCGGCCACATCACCGTCGCAGCCACTCCGCAGACTTCTCTCGTGCAGCAGGGGGCCTGTGTGAGCAACGCCCATCGGGAGAACCTGCCGAGAGTGAACGAGATCGTCTGCTTCAAACTTGACGGGTCGTTGAAGACGGTGGTGGTCGCTCCGAACTTGACGGACTTGAATGCACCGGGTGGCGGCAACGACGATTATTCGAAGCTGCCCAAGGGGAATCTCGATCCGACAGGCGAGTACTTCATCTGGACGACGAATGCTGGCGGCGATCGCCTGGATGCGTTCGTTGTCCGAGTGCCCTGGAATACCTTGTCAGAACCTGGCAGGTGATCGCGTCGTTCGTTCGGAGACCTGTCGTCGCGCAGGCTGCAGTGTGCGCTTGACGGATTTCGCGGCGGCCCTCGACGCCGTGTGAGGGTACGCACGTTCCCATGCAGCGCGTTGGCGATCGGTGGCGAACCGAACGAAGCCGACGACCGTTGCCCAGGACATCAGACACATCGCGTATGGGACGGCGACGATGAGGGGACGCCAGGGCGCGTCGCGAAACAGGTGCCCAGTCAGACCAGCGGCAGCAAACGCGACCTGGGCACCCAGCAGGATTCGATAGAAAAAGCCCTCACCGAGCAGTACAACGTTGGCGATCAGCAGCGCCGCATGCAGCAGCGGTATCGTCAGCCGCAGCGCTTTGTGTGAGATCGTCTCCAGCCACAGCGGATTTCGCACCGGGTTCCACAGCCATGTTTCCCGGGCCAGCAGTTGGAAGGTGCCGGCAATCGTCCGCACCTTCCGCACAAACTCCTGACGCGCGGTCTGCGACGCTCGGTCGTAGGCCTTGGCCCCGGGTTCGAACAGGACCGCGTAGCCGCGACGCACGATTCGCATCGGGATCACGACGTCATCGAGCACGGTGTCAGGAGGAATGCGCTCGAAAAGTGATCGCCGAATCGCGTAGATCGATCCTGACGCGCCCACCGTCGATGTCACGCGGCTTTCCTGCAACCGGATGAACTTTTCGTACTTCCAGTAAAAACCGGTCCCTTCGGCCGCTGATGTCGCCACATCGTCAGTCATGATCACCAGTTCACCGCTCACCGCGCCGACAGTCGGATCCGCAAAATGCGACACGAGCACATGCGCGACATTCGGCGCAAATCGCTGCCTGGCATCGGCCAGAATGACGATGTCACCTGCGGCGATGGGTACGAGCTCATTGAGAACCGCTGCCTTGCCGCGACGCGTGGGGAAGGCGATCACGGTCACGCCTGCGCCGGCGAAACGTTGTGCCCGCTGAACGGTCTCATCCCTCGACCCGTCAGAGCCGACGATGATCTGCAGTCGATCGCGTGGGTAGACGAGCGCGAGCAGGTTCTCGATCCGCGACTCGATGCGGTCGGCTTCGTTGTGAGCGACCACGATTACGGTCACACAAGGCTGCACGAACGCCGGCGGAAGCCGTGTCGGTCTGAGTGTTGCCGACAACCACGCAATGAACGGGTAACCGACATAGATGTAGACGAGCGTGAGGAGGGCGATCCAGAGCACGATCGCTGCGACCGAGAATTCGCCGCCTGTGCCCTCAACCTGCACGTCGCCACCGGTGACCGAACTGCGAGCACTCTCGTGGACGCGCCACGGTGCACTCGCCGCGCGACTGAGTACCTGCGCGAGCGGCGACGTGTCAGCGCCAGGGTCGCGGCCGTCCGTGGCCATGCCCGCATAGGCGGCCGCAATACTCACGCGATACCTGTCATCGGACGACGTGATGACACCGACGTCCGACAGCTGTTTCGGGAAGAAATTGTCACGCGGATATGCGTGTGCGTCTGCCCCGACCAGCACGTTGCGCCGCACCACGAAACGTGGAAAGAACTTCTCGAGTGTCTGAATGCCGCTGCCTGTTCCAGAGCCGTGGATGCCGTAGTCGTTGTGCAGTGCGATGTTGTTCGCGAAGACGAATCCCGTGTGCGGACCTCCATCCGCCGTCAGCAGCGTGCCGCTCTGAAGCGCGGTGTTGTGATCGATCGTGATGTCTCTCGTACGATCGAGCAGTTGGAAGAGGCGGCCTGATCCCCACGTCCCTCCGACATCCACGAACAGGTTGTTGCGGATAGCAATGCGGCTGGTCTGCTGGCTGGTGTGGTTATCGTCGAACCCCAGGATGTTGATCCCAGCTCCTACGCGCCGTACGACGTTGTTGGCGAAGACGATGTCTTCGACGACTGACCAGGGCGCTCCGCCGTCCTGGTTTCTCACCGTGAACAGGATCGCGAAGCCGTTTTGACTGTCGGGCCAGTTGTGCTCGAACAGATTGCCTTCGATGTCCACGCGACGTGCGTTCTTCAGCTCGAGCAGGTTCTTCACGCTCCAGCGCGCGCCTTCGAACTCGGTCAGCCCTGGCCGCCACCGCAGTGGCTTGGCGAAATGGTTCCAGGAGATTGCGATGTCTGACGGCACGAGATCCGGGATTGTGGGATCGGCCCCGCCGAACATCACGTTTTCGCCAGCAGCCTCCAGATAGTTGTTGGCGATGAGGAATGGTCCGTCGCCGTTCCAGCCGGCGATGCTCTGCGAATCAGCATTGGCATCTTTGAAATTGGCCAGATAGGAGTTGATGACGGCGGCATGGCGCGCGTTCATCGCGACGCCGCGTCGTGTGCCCACGTGGTTGTCCCCATGCAGGAACGAGCGGTCGATGATGATGTGATGCGGAAGGTTGTCCAGATCTGATTCGTGGTTGCCAAGCTGCACCAGAGTGACGACAGCGGCCCCTTCGTCTGGAGCGACGTCGATCCCGAGGAACCGATAGTGGTGTGCACCGGCTGCTGCAACGATGACGGCCGGCGGGGGAGCGCGCAGTTTCGGCATGTGCGGCGAGTCAGACGGATGAACACGCTGGCCCGGCGTCGGCAATTGATCGAGGCGGCTCGAAGAGATGTGAATCCACCCGTTGCCCTCTTTCCTGGGAAGCCGGAACGGTCCGTGATAGGTGGCGCCGGCTTCCAACACGATCTCGTCACCTGGACGTGCTTCGTCGAGCGCGCGCTGGAGACTGCCGTCAGCTGGAACCCGAATGAGCCGTCCCGTCCTGCGTATTTCGGCGGTGTCAACAGTGCGTCGAGGGCGCGCCGGTGCCTGCGGCGCGGGATCGCCGCGAGGTTTGGCCTCGAGCTCGATCCGTGGTGTCTCCACGGCGACGAGACAGATGACAAACGTGACGCTGATGACGAGGAGACGCATGGTTCCCCGCGTTCTCTGTGTTAGAGACTGTCGACGCTCTCCATTGAGCGGTCCGCTGCGCTGTAGACGGAGGCCGTCGGTCGAGCGATTGGTGGTGCCCACGACCGAGTCAGGTCGATGATGGTGTGCGCCGCGCTGGCTGCTGCGATCACCCGTGACGCCTCCTCTCCTGACGATCCGATGACCAGGACCTGTGCATGAACGACGAGCGTTTCTGCGCTGTCGCAGAGGAGCGAACCAATGTGGGGAATCTCTATATCGATGTAGCGGCGATTGGCACCGGTCAACCGCGACGGAACGATGTTCGAATCGTAGATGCGTACGTCGAACCCCTTGCCGATCAGCGCTTCGACTACGGCCACCATCGGGCTTTCACGCAAATCATCGGTCCCGGGCTTGAACGCCAGCCCGACGACGCCGACG
>DATCXH010000950.1:0-2361 GCA_036565925.1 Vicinamibacterales bacterium | reverse complement strand
CGACGTCATCGTCGCCGATCTGGGCATGCCGCTCGTGGACGGTTATCAGTTCATCGATCGCGTCCGGCGTCACCCCAACGCTCGGGTCCGCGAACTGCCAGCCGCCGCACTGACGGCATACGCGCGGGGCGACGACCGCATGCGGGCACTCCGCGCAGGATTCCACATTCATCTCGCCAAGCCAATCGATCCGGCCGAGTTGGTCACAACGATCGCCGCGCTCGCCAATCGCTTCATGGCGAGGCGCAACGATCGGCCTTCCGGCGTGATCTCCTCTTAACAACCTCCCACCACCCACGCACCAACCACCAACCAAACTACCGGGGCGGGACGACCGGCAATCGATTAGGATGCGCGTGTCCAACCCGAGGTGTGCCTATGAGTCTCGTTTTTGAGCCCGTCTCATCCGACGCGCGGCTGCGGACCCTCGATGTGCTGCGAGGTGCGGCGCTGCTCGGCATCGCGCTGATGAACATCGTCTTCAGCGGCCTGCCGTTGGCCGCCTACTCCAACCCGAATCTGTGGGGCGGCAATGACCCCCTCAATGTGGGCGTGCTGGCGGTGCAATGGGTGTTGTTCGACGGCAAGATGCGGGCGCTGTTTTCGATGATGTTCGGCGCTGGCATCGTCTTGTTCATGGATCGCGCGATCGCGCGTGAGAACAGTGTGCGCGCCGGGGACCTGATGACGCGGCGCCTGCTGTGGCTGATCCTGTTCGGTGCGCTGCACGGTTGGCTGATCTGGGCCGGCGACATCCTGTACGCCTACGGGCTGTTCGGTCTGCTCATCGTCCCGATGCGCAACGTGTCGCCGCGCAAGTTGTTCATCACGGCCGGCGTCGCGCTGCTGTTGTTGTGCCTGGCGGTCGTGGGACTGGGCTTCAAGCAGCGTTCCACGCGTGATGCAGCGATGGCCGCTCGCGCCGCCGAAGTACAGGGACAGAAACTGACGAAAGAGCAGCAGGAGGAAAATAAGGCGTGGGACGAGGCCTATAACGAGGCGCGGCCGTCTCGCGAGAAGCTTCAGGAGGAGGTGGACAACTACCGCAAAGGTTATGGCGGCGTCATGGCGCAACGCGTAACGGTGATGCGCCAGTTGAATTTCGCGCCCGTCTACTACCCGCCGAACATCGATATCTGGGCGCTGATGTTGATCGGGATGGCGTTGTTCAAGCTCGGCGTGCTGCAGGGTGATCGCACGTCAGGCTTCTACGCGCTGATGGCGCTGATCTGCTACGGGATCGGCATTCCTTTGAACACACTGTCGACCTACGGCATGATCTCGTCCAACTACGACATCGTCGCCAATTTCTTCTGGAACGCGCCGTATCAGATCGGCCGTGTGGCGGTGGCCCTTGGCCACGCGTCATTGCTGATTCTGATCGTCAAAGGTGGATGGCTGCGGTCGCTGAGCGACCGGCTTGCGGCTGTCGGACAGATGGCGTTCTCGAACTACATTTCGCATTCGATCATCTACGCGCTGGTCTTCTATGCGCCGGGCCTGCGGTTGTTCGGACAGCTGCAACGGTATCAGCTCTACTACGTCGTGCTCGGGATGTGGATCGTGAGCCTGACCGTGAGTCCGATCTGGCTTCGCCATTTCCGATTCGGTCCGCTCGAGTGGTGCTGGCGGTCGTTGACCTATTGGAAGCGGCAACCCATGCGACGCCGCGCGCCGCAGTCTGCGGACGTCTATGCGTTGGGATAGACATGCGTCGTCGAAATCACCCGCATTCTCTGTCCCATTGATTTGAGCGAGTCCTCGGAGGGTTCGCGCGTCCATCTGCTGCGCTTAGTCCGATGGTACGACGCGAAGCTGACCGTGCTGCACGTCGCGCCGACGTTCGACCCCGTGGACGCGCGGGGCGTGCCGGCAACCGCCAGTCACTATGAGCCGCGCGATCCCGCACAGAGCGTCCTGTTCCAAGTCGTACGCGATCACTTCGAGACGTTTCGCGCACAGACAGCCTCGCTGCGGGAGGGTGAAGGCCCGCCCCGGTTCGTCGAGCGGGAGTTCCGCGAATTCCTCACGTGCGGGTGTCTCGCCGCGGGATTCGCGCTGTGGCCCGGGGCGGCCTCTGACACCTCATTGTGAAATGCGGTTCTGACGCTGTGAGAATGAACGAATCGAAGCGGCTGATACCCAGCTACGATGCTTGTAGTGCAGTGGCAAACTCGCCCAACTCGGCACTGTTCACGTCAGACACAGCCCAGAACGACATTCCGTTGTGGATCCAATGACGGAGGTTGAATCCGCGAACGGTCAAGACGACATTGCTGGTGGACGGATCACCGCCCGCCGGGGAGACAAACACGTTGATGGTATGTTTCCGCCGCTGATATACCAGCGCGGCCACTGGCC
>DATCXH010000376.1:0-2590 GCA_036565925.1 Vicinamibacterales bacterium | reverse complement strand
GGTGAGCGCGCTGCCGAAGAAGACCGGTGTCTGCTTCGCCTGCCGGTATGCATCCGGGTCAAAGCGGGTGCCCGCGCCCGTAATGATCTCGACAGCTTCGATCAGCTGCTTCTGGCGCTCGGCTCCCACCAGTTCTTCGACGAGGGGATCGGTCGGCGCGGCGACCGCGACGGGTTCGGTTCTCCGTCCTCGCTGCTGTCGCTCGTAGAAGAGCACGGCGTTTGCCTCGAGGTCGTAGACACCACGGAAGTGCGGTCCGTCGCCCAGGGGCCAGTTCATCGGCGCGGCTGAAATCCCGAGTACGCGCTCGATCTGGTCGAGCAGCTCGAAGGGGTCGAGCGCCGGCTGATCGAGCTTGTTGATGAACGTCAGCACTGGCAGGCCGTGCGCACGACAGACTTCGAAGAGCTTGACCGTCTGCGGCTCGACGCCCTTGGCTGCATCCAGCACCATGACGACGCTGTCCACCGCGAGCAACGTGCGGTAGGTGTCCTCACTGAAGTCCTGGTGGCCTGGCGTGTCGAGCAGCGTCACATGGTGTCCCTCGAGTTCGAACTCGAGCGCGGCCGCGCTGATGGAGATGCCGCGCTGCTGCTCGAGTTCCATCCAGTCCGATACTGCGTGGCGTTGCGTCCGGCTCCCGCGCACGGCCCCGGCGAGTTCGATCGCGCCGGCATACAACAGCAGCTTCTCCGTCAGGGTCGTCTTGCCGGCATCGGGATGGGAAATGATCGCGAACGTCCGGCGGCGCGCGATTTCGCGCGCACGCAGATCACTGGCGCTGATGTCTTCGAAGGATGAAGCCAAGCTCAGGGTTCGAACAAAGTAAGAGGGGATGAACAGTTCACTCGAATTGGAAGGTCCAGTTATTGTACAGCGTCCTGAATCAGTCGGGGCGCCGCACCGAAGGATCATCGCGAAGAAGCGCGGCCGCTTGCTCGAGCTGCGGCTCAGCGATCTTTATCCAGCCTGATTTGAAGTTCGCCCACCCGAGGCTGGCAACCACTCCGGATACGTCTTCCAATATCGGCTGAAGCGACTAGAATCGTCTCTCGATGAGAGCGTTACGCACGGCGATGCTGCTACTCGCGGTCGCCACCGGTTCAGCCGTTGTTCGCGCTCAGTGGCTGAATTATCCGACCCCAGGGATTCCGCGACTGGCCAATGGCGCTCCGAACCTGAAGGCGCCGGCGCCGCGCACGCCCGATGGCAAGCCAGATTTTTCCGGCATGTGGTTCGCCAACGTCCCGTCGAGGGAATTTTGCCGGGAGAAGGATTGCATCCAGGAAGAGCGCATGGCGCGCGAGCAGATCAACCTCGGCATCAAACTGAAGGACGGCCTGCCCTATACCGAGTGGTCCAAGGAGCAGATGAAGACACGGCGCGCCAACGGCGGCCGGGAAGATCCGCATAGTTACTGCATGCCGCCAAACTTCCCTCGTGCATGGACGCTGCCGCAGCACATCCGGATCGTGCAGACGCCCGGCATGATGGTGGTCCTCCACGAATTCAATGCGGCGTATCGCGAAATCTATCTGGATGGCCGACCGCTGCCCGTCAACCCGAATCCGACTTGGAACGGTTATTCAACCGGGCACTGGGAAGTCGACACGCTGGTCATCGAAACCAACGGCATTCGCGACGACATGTGGCTCGACATTCAGGGCAGTCCCATCACCGAATCGGGCCGCGTGACCGAGCGGCTGAAGCGCCCGACTCTCGGGCTGATGCAGATCGAGATAGCGGTGAACGATCCCAAGGCCTACACGAAGCCCTGGTCGGTGACGATCGAGATGGCGTTGATCGTGGACACACAGATGCTCGAAGAAATTTGCATGGACAACGAACGAGATACCAAGCTGTTCAAGAAATGAATCGTCTGCTTCATCGCTCTATCGTTATCACCGTCTGCCTTGCGAGAGCCCCTGTCGCGTGGGCCCATCACTCCCAATCGGAGTACGACCTGAAAGGCAAAGTGGAAGTCGCGGGCGCGGTCACAAAGGTGGAATGGAAAAGCCCTCACGTGTGGGTGTATGTCGATGTGATCGACGACAAGGGCCAGACGGTGAACTGGAGCTTCGAGCTGCCGAGCCCGGTGACCTTGATGCGTCGCGGATGGACTCGCGATTCGCTGAAAGTCGGCGATCGCGTCAGCGTGTCCGGCGCTCCCGCCCGCAACTTTCCGACGATCGGCATCGCCAACTCCATCAGGGATAGCAACGGAAAGCCGATGTTTACGGGCACGACACAGGTCTACGAACCGTAGAGAGTAAGCGATCAAGTGGCTTGGAAAACTGCGCTGGTTCTCGTGCTGTCGTTCGGCAGTCTGTGTTGCGCAGCGCCGGCGGCAGCGCTCAACGCCGATTACTGGCGGGGTGGATGGCGAACGCCCCTCGGCGATGCGCCGCACATCTACGAGTTCGTGATTAGGGGCAGCCGGGTCACCGGTGTGTATTGCCGGAACTGCTCTGACGCCACCACCATCGGCTTCATCGACGGCACGTGGGACGAGAAGACGGGCATCGCCTTCACGGTCACGTTCGTCAAGCGCGACGGGAGTATCGCCACAGTCGACGATCAACACGCGATG
>DATCXH010000634.1:0-2163 GCA_036565925.1 Vicinamibacterales bacterium | reverse complement strand
ACCGGCGGCCATACCTGACTACGGGCGGTGGCGGATCCGGTGGGATCCACGCACCTGTACGCCGCGGACTGGACTGAGCGTGGACGACGTGAACGCACAGCGGCCGACGGTGGTTATCGAATGGCGGGAAGGACGCGTCCTCGTCCTCGACAACACGCGTCTGCTACATCGGCGTCCCGCGGTCACAGCGGGCCGCGTTCTGGAACGAATCTATGTCTGGAGCGAATGATGTGGGACTACGACGGTTTCGTGGCCAAGGCTCAGCTGTACTTCTCTAGAGCGGCTGAGCATCGCACCGCCGAGAACGACGTCCTCGCCCATTGGCTTCTGCTTGGGCTGGAGTTCCTCCTCCGCGCGCCGCTTGCGAAAATCCATCCCATGCTGCTCGCCGACATGAACGGCGTCTCCATCATGGCGGCTGCCGGGTACCCGAAACCTGAGGGCAACCCGAACTCCGTTGCGATCAAAACCGTCGTGGAGCGGTTGGATGTGATCATTCCGGCCTTCACGAGAGAGCGGGCCACGGACGTGATCTACCTGGTAGGCCTGCGCAATGAGGAGGCCCACAGCAGCGCATCGCCATATGAACGACCGGTCGAGTCGTGGTTGCCGCAATTCACGCGTGTGGTCGAGGTCGTATGTGATCACCTCGGGCTGTACCCGGCGGACATGCTAGGTCAGGCGATCCTCGGGCATGGACGAGCTCTGGTCGACGCCGCGGATAAACGACTGATCCACGAGGTGAAGCAGCGGATCAAGGACGCCGCTAAGATCAGGGGGGGTCTGTCCCCTGAGGAGCTGAGTGTGCGGCGAGCGCGTATCGGCATTGTCTATCAAGGATTAGGCGGGCTCAGGACGTCGGTCGACGGTGTCCCCATAGAACAGGTGCGATGTCCTGCCTGTGCTGAAGAAATTCCCCTGGTGCTGCGCGCTGTGCGCAGCACGGACGAACGCCTTGAGGATGAGTGGATCTATCGCGATATCATCTACGTAGCGACAGGGATGTCCTGCCCTGTCTGCACCCTGACGCTGGAAGGCACCGCCGAGATTCACGTTGCCGAAATTCAGCAGCAGTACCTACGAACGGAACGCGAGTCGCTCGCGGAACGCTACGCCGACTACGGCGAACCCGATTATGGAAACGACTAAGCCAGAATATCCGCAGCGTCATTGCCGGCATGCTGCACGGTCTCGACGCCCGTGCCGGCTACGCTGGCCGCTACCAACCGGAGTCAACTACATCCACATCGCCACCACGAACTTTCTCGAGAGCAGAGCGATTATTCCGACCATGACCACACACAACGCACCAGCAACCTGGCCGCCCAGCTCTTGCATTTAGAAGGCATCTATGATTCTTTAGAGGATTCATTCGGTGCGCGGAATGCGGATCCCTTGGCCGTTCGCGAAACCACGGTTTCAACCACGCGATCGATCGCTCGCCGAGGGTCCTTCCATTTCATAGCAAGTCGATCACGATCCATTCCGTGCTCGTCAATAATATCCCGAATCTGCTCTAGATCGAGTGATCCAAATCAGCCCTGAGGCCGCTTTCATTTTTCTCTGCAAGAATATTTGAAGGGATCAATCACCCCAGGTGGACGTCTGCCAGTTCGTCGAGCTGGAACTACCGCCCCACTAAAAACGCTCAATAGACTATCTCGCAAACGACGCGATCGCGTCGCCTCGTCAGCAATAACAGCAACGAACCGTGCAAGAAAGAAACCCGCCGCCGACCAGGCGACCGAAGCCGAAAGCTCCTATCCGACGACGGCACGGTGGAAGTCGCTTACCACATGGCATTCACACCCGAGGTGCTCTGGGGCGCGCGGCTCGTACAGACACGGCGCGATGAACTTGGGCCCGTCCAGGCAGCCCACGCCTGGTTCACCGATCCCTACGCGACCGACATCGACGCCGCCTGTCGCTCGCGGGCAGACCAAGAGTCGATGAGATCGACGTCGGCATCGCGCAGCGTCTCACGCAGCACCTGGTGCAGCGAGTACGGCCAGATCCGACAATGTCTCTACGTCGGGATCGGCGTGCAGGAGTTCGGCGAGCAGTTCACACTGTTTCAGCGTGCGGTGGTTGACGATCGCCTCGCTGGCGCGACCGTACAGCAGGGTTCCCACCCGATGCGCGGCATCGGCGACGCCGGGCAAC
>DATCXH010000179.1:0-3560 GCA_036565925.1 Vicinamibacterales bacterium | reverse complement strand
ATTGCCCTACAACGCGTGGCGCATCGATCATCGATTGCGCAAGATGCCACTGGGCATTCCCGCGCGCCGGACGATCACCGAGTACCTCCGCTCCAACGTCTTTCTCACGACCAGCGGCAATTTCCGAACGCCAACGCTCGTCGATGCGATCGCTGAGGTCGGCGCCGATCGCGTGCTGTTCTCAGTCGACTATCCCTTCGAAGAGACCGCCGACGCAGTCGAGTGGTTCGACAACGCCCAGATCTCCGAGCGCGATCGACTTGCGATTGGCTGCGAAAACGCCATCAGGCTGTTCAAGCTAAGGGTCTGAAGATGGGAAGGCCAGTTCAGGGTGTCGATCACCGAACCGAAACTCGTGCTCTGAGCTCCGCGAACCAGTTCTGAACGAACACCATCTGGGTCACGCGCTCCGGCGGCCGTTCGACCGCGCGCACCATGAGGAAGCGCTGGCCGTCCGCGCTGACATCGTATCCACGGAACGGGCCATCGATCCGGAACGGCCCTTCGAACAGCAGGCGCGGCGGACCAATCTCAAACGTGGGAGTCGTCTTGATGGTCACCGCCATGACTCGAACAACGGCGGGATGGTCCGGCGCATTATCGATAAGAAAGAGCTCGTTGCCCCGCCAGACCGGTGCGAAGGTACTCCCGCCGGTCACCTGTTCGCGACGGCCCATCGCCGGATAAGGCTGCGCATAGATCTGGTTCTGGAATATGCCACGTCCGGATGTGTACACGATCCACTGGCCATCAGGAGAGAATTCAGCCGTCAGAGCGGACGTCACAAGCGGTCGTGGTTTCTCCGCCTCGGCCTGCGTGGAGAGCCACAAGTCTCTTCCGTACCAGATAACCAACGACCCATCTGTGGTCCAAGCGTTTGCGAAGGGCGACAAGGCGGACCCGAGCTCGGACGGGAATGACACCGCCAGCGTCTCAGGCGCTCCGCTGCCATCTGCGTTTCGAACCTGCAACGTCCCACCACGCGACAGTCGTGACGTGAACACGACTCGGCTGCTGTCAGGCGTCCACACCGCTACGCTCTGATCGTCTTCCATCGGCAGGCGCGTCGCCAGACCGCGAGACACGTCGTAGATCCACAAGTCCCAGTCCCCGCTCGTGGTGTTGTACGCCACGCGCTTCCCATCCGGCGACAACCGCGGTGCGAGATACGAACCGGGCGGGAGGTTCAACGGCGTGAATGACGCTGTACCACGATCGAACCAGCCGATCGACCAGCGATCCTGTGGAGAGATGCCCCCGGTGATGTACACGAGCGAGCCCGAGTCCGACACAGCGAACTGTCCGGCGCCCGAATCAATCTGCACCGGCTGAATCGCAGCCGATTGCATCACGTTGTCGAACAGGCCAATGTGCGCACCCGTCACCAGGACTCTGCTGGCGTCGAAGGGCGCCGCCATCAGCGTTCCTCGTCGCATGTAGATCAGATGTCCAGTCGAGACGTAGCGCCCGTCTGCTCCACCCTCGACAATGACCTTCTGTTCACCGGACACGAGTGATTTGGCGACGATGCGTGTGTCGTCCCCCCACAGGGGGAACGCGGCGCGTGTCGACGTGAACAACACCGTCTGTCCGTCGGGCAGCAGATGCGGCAGACGATGGCTGTACTCATCGGGCTGCAGCTCGGTGATCGGCTCCGGCTTTCCACCTGACGCGGGGACGCGCCACAGCCCACCAGTCTGGGTGGCAAACACGATCCGATCGTCACGACCCCAGCTGGCTCCGAAGACAAGATCGACCTTGGCGATCTCGACAGGGGTGCCGCCATTCAACGAGATCCGCTTCAGCGCTCCGTCGGCATAGAAGCCCACTGCGTCGCCGCCCGGAGACAGGAACAGATTCGTTGCACCGTCGGTTCCGGAAATAAGCGACGCCTCGATCTGGTCGAGGCGTCGCGTGAACAACTGCACACGTCCATCGCGCTCCGCGCTGAACACAAGCGTCCGGCCGTTTGGCGTAAATGCCATCGCGGTTCTGCTCGGCCGCCCAATACCCATGGCGTCCGAAACATGACCAGTCATCAGACGATCGGCGGGAGCCACTCCCAGCAACGCGCGAGTGATCGGTTGCTCGATGGGCCGCGGCCTTGTGGCCAGCCATGTCGCGAGCGTCGCGAGGCCTGCAACGGCGATCGCCCCTGCGACCAGCACGAACCATTTCGGCGTGCGCACGTCGGTCGACTCTGGCGACGACGAGGCATTCCGCGGGATCGACCGCTGGTCAGATCGGGCGTCGTCGATCTCGAGCCGCGCGCTGCCGATATCAGGCAGTCGAGCCGCGCGGTCCTTCACGAGCGACCGCCGCAACAGACGTCGGATCGACTCCGGTGTTTCGGTCGGCAACAGGCTCCAGTCCGGATCCTTCGTCAGCACCATGGCCAGCGTGTCCGAGACTTCGTCGTTGTGAAACACGCGCCGGGCGGTCAGCATCTCGAACAGCACACACCCGAATGCCCAGATATCGGCCCGTTTGTCGACCGGCTTCCCACGCGCCTGTTCCGGACTCATGTACGCGGCAGTGCCGAGGATGACGCCGGCTTGAGTCATGGCCGGTGTCGTGATGGTCGCAGTACGGGAGATGCCCGATGTCGGGCTTGCGGGCTCAACGACCTTGGCCAGTCCGAAGTCGAGCACTTTGACACGGCCGTCTGATCGGACCTTCACATTGGCTGGCTTCAAGTCGCGATGGACAATACCGTTCTCATGCGCCGCTTCCAACGCTTCGGCGATCTGCTTGGCGATCGCGAGCGTCTCCTCGATGGGAATCGGCCCTTCGAGGATGCGGTCCGAAAGCGTTGGGCCATCGACGAGCTCCATTACCAGCGCCGTTGTGGCGCCGCTTCGTTCGAGACCATAGATCGCAGCGATGTTGGGATGGTTCAGCGAGGCAAGCGTCCGCGCTTCGCGCTCAAAGCGGACGAGCCGATCGGCATCGGCAGCGACGGCATCGGGAAGCACTTTGATCGCGACGGCACGCGCGAGATTGAGGTCAGTTGCGGCATAGACCTCGCCCATTCCTCCGACGCCGAGGAGCGTCGAGACTTCGTAGGCACCAACGCGACTGCCGGGTGCGAGCGACACAAGCCGATTCTACGAGGAGGGCGCGCGCCAACAAAGAAAAAGGCTGGTCCGTCGAACCGTCACTGCTCGTCGCGGATCCGTTGGAGATCAGTCGCACCGATAGCTTTCGCGCGCAGGCCGAATCGATTCGGCTGGCAACGCGTCGAAGAGCGCGACGTGCCGTTGTAACTGCATCCGCGTGAACCGCTTCCCTCACGCGATTCGATGTACGAGGTCATCCGTGTCGTGGTCCAACGTCTTTCTCACGACCAGCGGCAATTGCCGAACGCCAACGCTCGTTGAGGCGATCGCTGAGGTCGGCGCCGATCGCGTGTGTTCTCAGTCGACTATCCCTTCGAAGAGACCGCCGACGCAGTCGAGTGGTTCGACAGCGCTTCCCTCGCCGAGCCCGATCGACTGTGCGCATTGGCTGCGAAAACGCCGCGAGACTCTCAAGCTGAGCCTCTGAAACTCCTTTTCTAG
>DATCXH010000941.1:0-3011 GCA_036565925.1 Vicinamibacterales bacterium | reverse complement strand
GCCACCGCCGCAAACACTGTTGCAGCGACGACATGTGCGATCGATCGTTGATCGGCTGCTCGGCCTTCGGATCGATCTGACTGATTGGTACCGCATGGCCGCGGGTGATGCACGGCTGCAGCCGCTCGCCGACACATTTCGAGGGATGAAACCGCCCCGATTCCCAACGATGTTCGAAGCCCTGGTCAACGCATTCGCGTGCCAGCAATTGTCGCTGGAGGTGGGCCTCGAACTGCTCAATCGTCTCGCGACGATCAGCAGCGCAAGGCTCGGAAAACGTGACGACGTCCGCTACGCGTTCCCCACCGCACCGGACATCGCGCGGCTGCCGGCGGAGAAGTACCGAGCGATTGGGTTCAGCCGTCAGAAGGTCCGCGCGCTTCTCGATCTCGCGCGGCCGATCACGCGACAGGAACTGGAACTGGAGTCTGTCGCGAAAGAGGACGACGCTGTGGTCCGGCAGCGCCTCCTCGCATTGCGCGGCGTCGGCCGATGGACTGCCGAGTACGTGCTGTTACGAGGCGTCGGACGTCTGCACGTCTTCCCTGGCGATGATGTGGGCGCTCAGAAGCGATTGGCTCGATGGCTTGGGCGTTCACGACCGCTGGACTACGCCGGCGTGCGTCGAGCGGTCGAACGATGGCAACCCTACGCCGGCCTGGTGTATTTCCACCTCCTGCTCGACGGGTTGTCGCAGGCCGGCGCCCTGGATCGAGATCCAGAATCGACGTCCAATGGCTTAATCATTGAAGCCCGCCGACCAGGCCTCGGCTCGAGATAGCAAAATCCACGAGGTCAGACGAATCGTCTGCCTTCGGCGTCGTTTCTACTGCTGTGCCGCGGCTTCTCGATCGATCCACCAGATCAACGTTCCCTGAGTCAATCGCACGCCGGCGGCAGGGTAGATGTTCGCGTCAGTGCCGTCGGTGAGTACATGGTGCAACGCACTGGCCTTCTTCGACCCTGTCACGAGGACGTAGATATTGGCGGCTCGCGTGAGGGCTGGCAGAGTCAACGTGAGGCGCAACGGCGGATCGGCCGGCGCCTTGACGGCGACTACCCAACGCGTCCGCTCTTCGAGCGCCGGCGATCCTGGGAACAGAGAAGCTGTATGTCCCTCTTCTCCGAGCCCGAGCAGGAGCAGGTCGAAATGCGGCCACTCGGTGCCGAAATAGGTCCTCAACGTCTTTTCATATTCTCGCGCAGCGGCGTCCGGTGACGGGAAGTGCGTTGGCATCGGATGGATGTTTCCTGCCGGACATGGAACGTGGTCCAACAACGTTTCCCTCGCCATCCGGTAGTTGCTGTCAGGATCATCAGGAGACACATAGCGCTCATCTCCCCAGAAGACGTGCACATCTGCCCACGGGATCTGATCTCGAAAGGCCGACGCCAGCAAACCGTGGAGCGTGCGCGGAGTGCTGCCACCGGACAGCACGAGGGAACATCTGCCCGTGGCTTGCACGGAGTCGTTGATCGTTTGGACCGCAGCCTGCGCCGCACGCAGGCTCAGCTCGTTCACGTCGGCATATACGCGCACATCTGGTTTCACATGTCCCCCAACACGACAACCCGCCTGTCAGTGGACACCCCACTCCAGCACAACCTTGATTTCGTCCGAACCATGATGCTGAAACGCCGATTCGAAGTCCTCATGGGGATGCCGGTGTGTCACGAGGTCCGCGACACGTTGAGGCCAGCGCGCCTCCGCCCGGACGAGATCGTTCACGGCGAGTTGGAAATGATCGCGTGATGCATTCACGCTCCCCACCATCACCTGGTTGCGCAGCACAAGGCGTCGCATGAACTCCGCACCAGATAAGGTCAGCGGCCGGTCACCAGAAGGGATGCCAGTGACCGCGTACACGCCGTTGATGGCTAACACGTCGAGGAGATCGAACTCGAGGCTGGCGATTCCAGTGGCCTCGAAGATCAAGTCGAACGTTCCGATCTGATCAATGCAACGCTCCGGCATGATCTCGCGACCGTCGAGATAGTGGCCGCCGATGACACCCAACCACCGCGGCCGAGGGGTGCCCGGGTCCACGACGTCAAGACCCCAGACCTCGCCGCCTCGCAGGCGCAGCGATAGTGCCGCCAACAAGCCGATCGGCCCCAGTCCAGCGACGAGACACCGCTTCCCCGAAAGCCAATCGAGCGACGTAGCCGAATCCGGAAGACGGGTCAGTTGCAAGTGGACGGCTTCCGAGATGGCTTTCTCCGCGACTGAAAACGGCTCAGCGAGCACGCCGACTGCTTCCAGGTCCGGCGCCACCCGCACGACGTACTGTTCCTGGTCGACGACGTATTCCGTCTGGTATCCATCCAGAGCCCAAATGCCACGCTCTGAGTACAGCCCCGTCTGACACATGTCGGAGCGGTTCATGGCGCAGGAACGGCATCGTCCACAGCCGCGCCGAACAGTGAAGACGGCGTAGTCGCCTGGCGCGACCTTGGTTACCGCGCGACCAACGTCTGCGACTTGGCCGAACATTTCATGGCCGAGCACGAGGTCGTCGTACGACGGAGGCGCCTTGGCGCGGCCGCCTGCCGCCTCCTCGCGGTCGGTGCCGCAGATGCCAACACGCAACACGCGAAGCTTGATCTCATCAGATCCGGCGATCGACGGTTCCGGCCGGTCGACCAGGCGGACGGTCTTCGTTCCCGGAACAACGGCAATCGCTTTCATGCCTCTTCCCGACCCCGCGTCTCCGCGGCATCGCCATGATGCGGCCGGCGCAACTGCGACAGGATGCGCTCGACGATGACGCCCGGCGGCAGCGACACGTCGACGACCAGCGCGTCATCCGGCTCCTCTAGCGCCTCGAACTGGCTGGCGAGCATATCGGCCTTCATGAAGTGGTCAGGCCGGTGCTCCAACCGCGCGCGAAGGAGTGCGGGAGAGCCTTTCAAATAGACCCACGTGATCGGGACGTCTTTGGCGAGCACACTCCGGTACTGCCGCTTCAGTGCCGAGCATGCCACGACCAGATCCAGACCGCGCCGGAACG
>DATCXH010000961.1:0-4254 GCA_036565925.1 Vicinamibacterales bacterium | reverse complement strand
GAGAAGCTCGCGCGGTTTGCCGGCATTGTGCTCGCCCATCCGGGGCTCGAGATCAAGGCCGAGGGGTTTACCGATTCGACCGGCACCGACGACATCAACGAGCGGTTGTCGGATCAGCGCGCCACGGCAGTGGGTGACTTCCTCATCACCCAGGGCGTGTCCCAGCAGCGTGTCTCGACCGAAGGGTACGGTTCGCGCTTTCCGGCGGCGTCCAACGACACGCGAGAAGGCCGGCAGCAGAATCGCCGGGTTGAGCTCGTTGTCTCGGGCGAGGTCATCGGGACCCCGATCAGTGAGGCGCGCCACTAAGACCCATTCAGGTTCACCGATCGCCCTTGATCCGAAGGAATACTGATCGATATAGTCGCGGCACGATGAGGATGCGCGTCACGGTCGTCAGTCAGAGCGAGCGGCTGCTCGGTCTGGTACGGGATTTTGCTCTTGGACTTGGGGTCGCGAGCGAACCAGCGCCGCCCTCGCAAGTCGCACTGAGCTTGACGCAGGCATCAGACGAGACCGTGCTGCATCTGCTCACGCATGTGGCCCTCAGTGCCACGAAATCGGGCGTCGAGACCAGCGAGCCGGTGTGTCGCGTCTCGTTTCAGGAACCCGGTGCCGCGTCCGAAGTGAAGCTCGAACTGAAGATCGCATCGTTCGATCTGCAGGCTGCGAAGAGCGCAAGCTCCGTCTGATGGTTGAGCTCACGCCGCACGCGTGAGCGTGCGGCGACCTCACGGCGCGACAGCGTACCGCCGAATAGCTACACACCGTCTGCATCCACCGGCCAAATGACCAAGCCAGTGACATGACCGTCTCTGGCACGTAGCTTGAGTTCGCGGCCACCACCTCGCTTATGGCGCCGGAACGGATGAGGTGTGTGCTGCGGCAGAAGACGCGCATTGCGCGATGTGCGCTGCCGATGATCGTGTTGCTGGCGAGTGCACCATCGGCATTCTCCGAGTCACTCGACTGCCATCCGATTCGTCGCGGCGAATCTGCTGCGCAGGTCGCACGTCGCATTACCGGCGACAGCCGCGATGCGTACCAGTCGTGGTTCCAAATCAGGAACGCCTCGTCCAGGTTCGTACCCAAATCCCAATACCACAGCATCCGCGCCGGCTGGCAGGCGTGCCTCCTCAAGCCCATTGTCCAACGGGCGTCCGCGAAGGTTGAGGATGTCGTCACGGCGTCGGTGTTGTACGAGGCACTGCCGATGGCGTCAGCTCCCGTCGCGCCCGCCGTACCGGTGACGCGCGAGCCGGCCGACGGAAGCACGGGTCTGCAGTCGGCCGCCTTTGTGCTTCTGCGCGCGATTGGTGGTCTCGACTTTCCCATGGTGTGGCTCGGAGCCGCGATGGTCGTGCCGTGGGTGGGTTGGCGATTCATGGACGACTACCTCGTTCGCAAGAAGACGCGAACGATCGTCATGCAACACTTCGCGACTCGATTCGTCCAGGAGTTCGAGCGGCCGCTCCGATTGTCGGAAGCCGATCGTCCGGTGCGATCGCGGGTGCGCTACAGCGCGCGTCGCGGCCGGCTCGACATCCTCCTCGCGCCGGGCAGGGAACGACGATATCCGAACCTGTCGGATCACAAAAAGAACATGGAATACGACGTCGCGCGAATCGTGCGCGCGCTCGCCGATCGATCGTTCGTGAACGGTCCGCTTTACACGCAGGCTGGATGGGTCGTCGTGCCGTTTCAGTTTCTTGTCCGCCCGGGCCGCAAAGGCCGGAAAACCAAGACAGGTGTCACATGCATATCCTTCTTTTGAGCGCGGGTGGTGGTGGCGGCAACATTCTGCGATCGGTGAAAGCGGCGTTCCGGCGCGACCTGGCTGTCACACAACGCGGTGACGCGCGGTACGCCGAACGGCTTCGCCGCGCGGTAACCACGCGTTTCCTGGACACCAACGAGTTTGCGTTGTCCGACCTGCCGAAAGAGGAGCGATGCCTCATTGGCGCCCGCACCACGGGCCGTCTGGGCGCCCGGCATGACCCCACTGTGGCTCTCGAAGCGCTGCATGAATCGCGCAGCGAAGTCGAGGCGCTGTTCAATCGCTACTCGATCATCATCCTCATTGGCACCGGCGGAAAAGGCACCGGTTCTGGAACGATGTTTCCGCTGGCTCAGATGGCGCGTCAGCAGAAGAAGCTCGTCATCCCCATCTTCGTACGTCCCTCGTTCGAGCGGCATGAAGTGGACAAGCGTCACTACGACTACGCGGTGAAGGCGATCGAGCAGTTCGATGCGGCGGGGATTCGACTGATCGAGATTCTCAACGATCGAGGCTAGGCCGAGCACGATCCGCAGCCGCAGCCGACCGTGTGGGAGCGCATGAACCTGCCGATTGCCCGCGGTCTGCGCGGATTGATCTACGTGCTGTGGGATCTTTCGCAGGTCGATCCCTCCGATCTGTCGATGCTGTTCGCCGGTCACGGCCGTCTGAGAGTTGGCTTCGCCGAAATCGATCCGCCTGAGGGCGGCGAGCCCGACGATCGACTGGTGGAGCAGGCGGCCGATCGATGTGGTGACAATCCGTACTACGCCTTCCACAAGCCGGCCGGCACATCATTGATCTGCATCCAGGGTGATTGGTCGAATCTGGTCGACGCAAAAATCAAAGGACGTCTTGCTGCTGCGATGGGCGCGCAAGCAACGAGTCCCTACAGCCCGCTCTATGTGCGAGCGGTGGGCATGCCGAGACCGTGGGGTGTCACGGCGCTGTTCTCGGAATACACGGGTACGCATCGGCCGCTCGAAATCGATTGGAGCCTCGAGAAAGGCGTTCGCACGATAAGCTCGATGCCGGTAGTGACTGAGCCCGTCGCAGCGGAACCCGCTGCCGACTCGTTGGCCGTCGAGGCCGTGGGACTGGAAGAGATGTCACAGTTCGCCGCGGAATCTGTTCCCGCCCCGCGCAACTCCCCGGCTCCGCGCAGGCTCGCTCGTCGAGGCACGGCGGCGAATCCCGGGCGCCGCGATTTCTCCGTGGTCGAATCAGCGGGGCAGCGTGGGTTCACGACGTTCTGGGAGTTTGCGATTGCCGTCAATCGTTCTGATCCTGCCGCACTCGTTCTCGCCGGCAACGGCGCTACATCCGACATTCCGATCGACGGCGTCGAGCTGCGCAAGCTGCTCGGCATGATGTGGTTTCGCACCGTGCTCGGTCGGCTGTCGGAGCATTGGCGTCAACGCGTCCTCGATGTATTGGTTGAGAGCGCGGAACTGCCGGACCATGCCCTCAAGGTTGGCCGTCAGACGATGCACCTGCGCGAGATGAGCTACGAGCAACTGCAAGAGCTCGGCGCCAAGACGATGGTGCCGGACTGGATTCGGCCGGACCTGGATCTGTTGATCACCGTCGGTCGGTTCTGGGGACCGGATACGTTGAAGCGATTTCGTTTCGTCGATCCGCCAGGTCGCCGCGAGCCGTCGATGATGTCGAGTCTGTTGGACAGACTCCGAGGTGATCTCTGAGGCCGACCCAGGCTCAACCTCGGGACGAGAGGTACGGTATCGCGCCGACGCGCGTTACTCGCGCATCCGCCTGCGGCTGCCGATCAGGCTCAGGCCTGCGGCCGCGAGCAGGATAAAGAACACGACCGCGAGTACGCTCACCCAGAGGAGCGTCCCCCATCCGGCCGAGTTCAGCTCACTGCTGGCATCGATCGGCTGCTGCGGTGTTGTCTGTGCCGCCGAGAATGCGATCAGCTCCATACAGGTTGGCGATGCGTGATTGATGCCAGTGCGAGGTGAGCAATGGATTATCCTCGTCACGTGACCAAACCTGTGATGCCTCACGCTTACTCACTGTCTGTCGTCGTTCTGTCGTGGCTGCTCGTCAGCACAACGGGCTGCAGCTCGGCACCCTCCAGCGAATCGAAGGAGACCGCGAAGAGCTCAGGCGGGCTGCACGCGACGATCGAGACTGACAAGGGACCGATCGAGCTCGAGTTCCTGCCGATGGATGCGCCGAAGGCGGTCGAGAATTTCCGGCTGCTGGCCGAGCGCGGTTTTTACGACAATCTGACGTTCCATCGCATCGTGAAGGGCTTCATGATTCAGGGCGGCGATCCGTCTGGCGACGGCACGGGTGGCGAGAGTGCCTGGGGCGGCACGTTCGAAGACGAGATCAACCCCGACTCACAGACCTATAAAGATGGGTATCGTCGCGGCATCGTCGCGATGGCCAATGCCGGGCCGAATACAAACGGCAGCCAGTTTTTCATCATGCACCAGGACTATCCGCTG
>DATCXH010000725.1:0-2587 GCA_036565925.1 Vicinamibacterales bacterium | reverse complement strand
CGCACTGATGCGGTCGCGTTGATGGAGATGTTCGACTGCTTCGTTCAGTCGTCGAACTTCGAAGGCCTGCCGATGGTGCTGCTCGAGGCGATGTCGCTGGCCAAGCCGATCATCGCCTGCGCCGTCAGCGGTGTGCCCGAGGTCGTCGAGCACGAGCACACCGGTGTGATTGTGCACACGCGGAGTCCGAAGGACTTTGGAGACGCGGTGACGCGTCTGGTCAGCGACCGTGAGCTCACAGCGCGGTTTGGCCGACATGCGCGGTCACGCTACGAAGAGCGATACACGGCGCAGGCCATGGCGTCCGCCTATCAACAGCTCTACGAGCAGTTCCTTGATCAGAAGAAGGTGCAGGCAGCATGAGCGAGTCGGCCAAGACACGACACATCAAGGACTTCTTCGACGAAGACTCGCGCCAGTATCTCGATGAGCGCTACCCGTCGATTCCGACGACGTGTGATCAGTTCTCCTATCTGGTGCGAAAGCAGTACGTCCTCGAGATGCTGGACGCCATCGGTCATGGCGGCCGTGTGCTCGACATCGGCTGCGGACCTGCGGTGTACACCCGCGACCTCGTCGAGCGCGGGTGGAATGTCTATGGCATGGATATCTCGACCGGCATGCTCGAAACCGCCGTGCGACTGGCGCGTGCATTGCCGCGTCGCGTGAAGTTCACAGCGGCTCATGCGACACAGCTGCCGTTTCTAGAGGCGTCATTCGACGCGGTGATGTGTATCGGCGTCGTGTCGTACGTGACTGATGTACCAGCCCTGTTGCGCGAAGTGCGACGAATGCTCCGGCCCGGCGGCCAGGCGATCTTTCAGATCTCCAACGCGCTGTCTGTCTCCGAGATCGATCTCCGCGTGCGCAGAGGGATTGGCCGGATGATGCCGCGCCGCCGCGATCTCGATGCGCACGATCGGTTTCGCGAAAACGTCATGTTGAACCCCTATACTCCGGCGACGTTCGATCGCTGGTGCGAGGACGCGCTGCTCGAAAGGCGCGACTTCCGATTCTTCGATTTTCGTCCACCACTGGTGATCGATCGGCTCGCACCGAGACTCTCGCTCGGCGTCGGCCGGGCGCTCGAGGCGTTGAGTCGGTCACGGGTATCGACGGGAATGGCGGCCGGATATCTGGTACGCGTTTCGCGGGGAACGCTGCAATGAGTTCTGTGATTGGAACAAAGCCATCACCGCTGTCGGAGACCCGCGCCCGGGAGGTCGTGGGCTCGCCGAAGCGGATCCTTTACGTCGAGCAGAACATCGACGGGACAGTCGGCGGATCGTATCGATCGCTGCTGTTCCTGCTGCGAGGGCTCGATCGCACGGCCTATCAGCCGATTGTCCTGTTCTATCGGCACAACGAGCTGCTGGGTGCGTACAAGGATGCCGGTGTCGAGACGATGGTGTTTGCCTACCCTCGTTTCTTCGATCTGGTCACGCCGCTTGCCGGCAAAGGCGTGATTGGCGCCATCGCGAGACCATTTGCAAAGGTGGTGCAAAAGACCCTGAACCTCACGATGTACGTGGTCATGGTGCTTCGCCACGCGTCGCTGCTGATCGTCAAGCGGATTGATATCCTGCATTTGAACAACGGCGTGACGGTCGGTCACGAATTTCTGATACCAGCCAAGTTGCTCGGCAGGGGCGTGATCATCCACCAGCGAGGCATCACGCCGGTTAAACGATGGTACGTCTGGCTGGCGCGGCGGGCCGATCATGTGATTTGCGTGTCAGAGGCCGCTCGCGAAAACCCTCTCGAACACGGGTTGTGGCCGGACAAGACAACCGCCATACATAACGGGATGGATCCGGACGCGCTTCGGCGTCAGATCAAGCGGGATGTGGCCACGGTGCGCGAGTCGATCGGCATTCGGCCCGACGAGCTGATCGTAGGCCTGGCTGGCATGATCCGAGTGTGGAAGGGGCAGATGGTGCTGGTCAAGGCGATGGCACTACTGAAGAAGACTCATCCGCAGTTGCGTGCGGTGATCATGGGCGGCATCGCGGATCAGCACAAAGACGATGTCGCCTACCTCAACGAGATCAAGGACTACATCCGTGAGCATGGCCTTGACCGGTCTGTGCTCCTGTTGGACTATCAGTCCAATGCGCCAGAGTATCTGCAGATCTTCGACATCATGGTGCACACGGCGATCGATCCGGAGCCGTTCAGCCGCGTGGTGATCGAAGGGATGGCGCTCGGCAGGCCCATCGTCGCATCGGCAACCGGAGGCACACCGGAAGCCATTGACCATGGCGTATCCGGTCTTCTCGTGCCCGCCAACGATCCAGAAGCGCTTGCCTCGCAGATCGCATTGCTCGCCGACAACCCTGACATGCGCGACTCTTTGGGACGCGGCGCCGTGGAGAAGCTGGAACGGCGGTTTCATATCCGTAGCCACGTGGCACGAACACAAGCGATCTACGCAGGCCTTTTGGGAGGCAAATAGCACTCGTGAGCAGCTTTGATCGCTCGTTGCCTCGTCAGTGGTCGCGCCCGGGATCGGGCGGCGACGCCGGCAAAGGTCCGCTCGTTCGTCCCGCGGTGGCGGGCAGCCAGGCGCGGTCCGCACGTGCGGCAG
>DATCXH010000263.1:0-2619 GCA_036565925.1 Vicinamibacterales bacterium | reverse complement strand
TAGCGGATCCAATCGTCCACCAATCGGCGCTCGAATTCGAGATCCACTCGCGAGACAAGCGTACCCGCCGTCAGGATGAGCGCAACTCAAGGTTGCCATGTCGTTGCGGGGCTTTTGCGGGGACTCAGTGCCGCTTCGTCCTACTCGGTCCTGCTCGCTCGCGAATCTTGCAACGGACGCCCCGCGAGCGTGAACCAGAATCGCGTTTTACCAGGCGTACTCGATGGTCAGGCCGAGCAGCGGCAAAGTTTCCTCCTCCTCGTCGATAATTTCTCCCGTCAGGATGTTGAACTCGGGCTGCAGGCCAGCCGGACCGCCGTAAAGGTTCAGCACGTCCGCGAACAGCACAAGATCCACCGGGCCGATCGGACGACGATAGTCGACGCGCACATCGAGCGAGTGGAACGCATCGCCGCGTTCCGTATTCAAACCGAACCTTTCTTGCGAATAGCGCACGGGCGGGTTCGGCGCCAGCACGTCGGCGTGCACAGTGTAGCGGTACGTTGGTTGCCCGGAGCCATACTTCCAGCGTGCTGCTATCTGCCATCGATCAGTGATTTCCCAACGCCCGCCGACAGAGACGAAGTGCTCGCGATTGAAGTCCCAGTCGTACTCGCCACGCCCGTCGTTATCGTCCACTCGGTAGCGATTCCAGGAATAGACGAAGTCGGCCGACCAGCGCTGATCGAACTTGCGCGTCAACACCAGGTCCACGCCGGTGTTGGTGCCCTCACCCTCATTTGAGATTCGACCGTTCGTACGGCCGCTTTCCACGAGCCGGTTATCGAGATCTTGATAGTACGCCTCTACGAGCAGATTCAGGTTGTCGCTCAGCCGATAGTCGAAGCCCAGGCCGAAATGCGTAACCTTTTCGCTCTCGAGATCAAAGTTATCAGGGTCGGCCGCACGCGCGAGGTTGCTTGGTGACTCATAAAAAATGCCAGTCGTTGCCGATAATCCCAGCCGGGGTGAAATCGCATAATTGAAGCCCAATCGCGGCGACACAAGATTCTCGTCACCGAAGCCATTGCGATCGTAGCGAATGCCCGCACGCAGATTCGCATCGCCCCAGTCGAACAACTGCTCGCCGTAAGCGGCGTAGTTGGTTTCGCTCGCGCTATAGATCGAGTTGATCTCATTTGGTTGCAACACAATGTAGTTCGCGCCCGGGGGGCGCGGATCGTCAGACTCGTAGATGTAGCGTATCCAGTCCTCCCGAAGCTCAGTCGAGTAGTCGAGATCGTTGTTCGTAAGCTGCAGCCCGGCACTGAATATCCCAAAGCGGTTCCCGGAGGCCACATCGCTGCGCCAGCCAAATTCCGACTCTTTCTCCTTAACGGTCAGAAGTTTTTCGCGCACCGGGACCTGGTCAGCCGACGTATCCGGCGGCACCAGGTCCGGGAAGCCCTCGCCCTCGGACGACACGCGGTCGCGCTCACGGAAGTAGATGCGGTTTGTCCATTCGCCACTGGCGCCAAACATCCGCCGCCAGGTGGCGCCGATGAGCGCGAGGTCCTGGTCTTCGTTCTGCAACGTGACGTCCTCGATGGGGTCGCCCTCCTTCTCGGCGGCGAGGATGTGGTTGATGTCCCGCGTGTACTCCTCAGGCGCATATATGGCGAGAAACTCGAACTCGTCATCATCATCGAGACGGGTATGCGTCTTCAGGATGACGTCCGTGGAAATCGGCGCACCCAAACTCTCTTCACCAATACTTTCGAAAAACTGGCCGAAGTCGAATTGCCGCGCCTGCAGGAACATCGACGTGTTCTCGTGGAAGCCGCTCGGTCCTTCATAAAGCAATTCGGCGCCGGCAAGATCGAGACGCAGGCTGGCGACAGGCGACGGTGCGCCGTCCACAACATCGAATTGCAGGAGCGACCCATTAAGGCCGCCGAACTCCGCGCCCCAGCCGCCAGGCGAGAACTCTGCCCCGGCAACGGCATTGGGTGCAAAGATGGAGTAGCGGCCGCCATTGATGATCTCTTCCTCCTCGCCCAGCGTCTGCTCGAAGTGCACGACTTGCTGGAACGGAAAACCGTCGACATAGATGAGGTTGCTCTTGGGGCCATGACCGCGCACCGAAAAGGCCGCAAACTCGCCGTTGGAGACAACTCCGGGCACACCGCTGAGCGCGCGCATGACGTCGCTGCCGCTGCCAGCCGCATTACGTAGCTCGTCGCGGCCCAGGAATGTGTTCGAGACGGCGCCGAAGGGATCTGCCTCGCGTGCACGACGCGCGACAACGACGACCTCGTTTCTCGGGTCCGTTACCGGCTGCAATTCAAAGCGAAGACGGCCTGTCCGTTCTTCCAGCACTCGGACCGCGGGCTCGACGGCCGTGACGTATCCTGCCGATTCTGCACGCAATTCAAAGAAACCGTCTTCCAGGTTGTCGAGCAGCGCCGAACCTTTATCTGTCGTTGCCGAGCGCACCTCACCGTCACGCGACTCGGCCGTAATCGTCACACCATCGACGGGCCGGCGCGTCACGGCATCGACGACCTCTATCGATACCGCGCCGACGTCGGCAGCAGCGGGGGTTGCCGCAAGTGCATATATAAGAGCGGCAAGTGGCAAGCGTCGATGCAGCATGGAAGGTCCCTCGAACGGTTGATC
>DATCXH010000472.1:0-5527 GCA_036565925.1 Vicinamibacterales bacterium | reverse complement strand
TCTCTACGCGTGCCAGTACGCGCCACCGCACGAGTTCGGGATCAACGTTCCGAACACATTGGCGCGGATCAGGCTGCAGGTGTACCAGGATTACGCATGGCCTCGTGCGCTGGGCGTCGCGTTCACGCGTCACAACCTGCTGACCGGGATCGCACTCGCTGCGACGTTCAGCGCGATCTTCGCGGTCGCCGCGCAGAGTCTGTCACCGACGAACTCCGGCGATTTCTACGCCGTTGTGCCGCACAGCGTGATGGTCACGCTCTTCGGCCTCGTTTTCCTGTTCTCAATCGCCGCAATGACCGTCGGCCTGCTGCGGTTCCTGAGCCACACTAGGGGTCTGACCCGGGGTCAGACCCCCGTCCAGGGCTCGGCGCAGGGCACCGCCCAGGGCATGGCTCAGGGCACCGCCCAGGGCATGGCTCAGGGCACTGCCCAGGGCATGGCTCAGGGCTCGGCGGAGGGCTCTGTGCTGATTCGAGACATATTGACGCTGCGGCATCTGCACGCCAGCGGCGCCGATTGCGTGACCGCCGAAGAGCACCGCACTCCGTGGCGGCGATGGCTGCATCACTGCACCTTTTACGGATTCCTTCTCTGCTTCGCCTCGACGACGGTCGCCGCGATCTACGACAACGTCTTCGGCTGGCGCGCGCCGTACGACTACACCAGCCTGCCGGTCACCCTCGGAACGATCGGCGGAGCGGGACTGCTGTTCGGTTCACTGGGACTCTGGGGTCTTCGCCGCCGACGCGATCGTGCGCTCATCGACGAGACGCAGGACGGCCTGGACGAATCGTTTCTCGCGCTGCTGTTTCTCACGACGCTGACCGGACTCGCGCTGCTCGTGCTTCGTCGCGAACCCATGATGCCGTGGCTGCTCATCGTCCATCTCGGAACAGTGCTCGCCTTGTTCGTCACGCTCCCGTACAGCAAGTTCGTGCACGGGCTATATCGCGCGGCCGCTTTGTGGGTTGCGCGTTAGAATCCGCGCATGCGCAATCTGCTGACGCTCGTCGCCCTGCTCATCGTGACCACGTCAACGCTGTCGGCGGATTGGAGCCCTGAAGCCGCAGCACGGTATCTCGACGGCCGTCAAAAGGAATGGTTCTCCTGGAAACCGGCACAGCAGGCCGATGGCCCGTGCGTCTCATGCCATACGGGGATGACGTATCTACTTGCCCGCCCCGCACTGCGACGGCGGCTCAAGGAAAGCCAGCCGACGATGTACGAAGTGGGGCTGATGGATCGGCTCCGAGCCAAGGTCGGCGAGAAGCCTGCTGGTGCGTTGCAAAGCGTCGAAGCGATCTTCAGCGCGATGTTTCTCAGTCGAGAGGACGCAGCAAAAACCATGAGCGTCCATTCGCAAAAAGCGTTCGACCAGCTATGGGCGCTGCAAGGAACCGAGGGCGACACGAAGGGCGGATGGAAGTGGTACGCGGTGAACCTCGATCCCTGGGAGAACACCGAATCGCACTTCTTTGGTTCGTCGCTCGCTGCAGCGGCACTCACTCAAACGCCAGCGGAGTATCGCAACACATCGAACGTGCGCGACAAGGCAGCAGCATTGAACGCATACCTCACAGAATCGATCCAATCGCGACGCCTGCACGACCGCCTCGCGCTACTACTGACGCGGTCGTTCATCGCAGACTCACTTCGTCAGTCGATCACGACCGATGCCTTCAGCAGGCAACAGCCTGATGGGGGCTGGACGATCGAATCGCTCGGCCCCTGGATGACCCATCCCGACGCGCCGTCGTCTTCAGGCACGAATGCCTACGCTACGGCGTTCACGACTGTGGCTCTGCTGCGTGGCGGTGTCCCCGCGTCTGATCCCAAGCTCGCGAAGGCACTGAGCTGGCTGCAGACGCATCAGGATCCAACGACGGGGACGTGGGCAGCAGTGTCGATGAATAAGCGCTACCCCGAGGGATCGATGGAGTCGCGCTTCATGCAGGACGCCGCGACGGCGTTCGCGTCGCTCGCGCTCATCGAAGCGGGGCGCTGACGCCGATTCCTCGAACACCAGTCGCTCCGCCGGACTCGCGGGTCGGACACGCCGGAGAGAGTCTCGTTCGAAATGGTACTCTCTGACTGCAACCAGCCGCCGGCTCCGATGACCCGTGAGAGCTTTGGCTGGTGACAGTATCTTCTGGCGCGCTTCGCGCGCGTGGGACCGCTATCGTTGAATACGAGTACAGATCCAACTAACGAGCCGCAACGCGGTCCCTTGGACGCGTTGCACGAGGTCATTTCACGGTACTGGGGATACTCCGCGTTACGCCCGCTACAACGCGAAGCGATGGATGCGGTGCTGGCCGGCCGCGATTCGGTGGTTGTGATGCCGACGGGCAGCGGCAAGTCGCTCTGCTTCCAGGCACCGGCCCTCGTCCGACCCGGTCTCGCGCTCGTCGTCTCACCCTTGATCTCGTTGATGAAGGATCAAGTCGACACGCTGGTCGGGAACGGCGTCGGCGCCGGTCTCTATAACAGCTCACTCTCGAGCGACGAGAAGGCTTCGGTACTGGCCGGGCTACGCGAGGGACGCTTTCGTCTGCTGTATGTCTCACCCGAACGGCTGGTGGGTGAAGGCAGCGATGGCTTTCTTACGCGGCTGGCGGCGTGGCATCCAAGCTTCGTCGCGGTGGATGAAGCCCACTGCATCAGCCAATGGGGCCATGACTTCAGGCCGGAATACCGGCAACTCGGACGGCTGCGGCAGATGCTGCCCGGTGTCAGCGTCCACGCATACACCGCGACGGCAACCGCGCGGGTTCGCCATGACATCGGCACACAGCTCGATCTCAAGAATCCCGTCGAGCTGGTCGGCTCGTTCGATCGGCCGAATCTGCTGTACCGCGTGCTTCCACGCGCTGCACTCAAACGCCAACTGCTCGACGTGCTCGATCGCCATCGCGGCGAAGCGGGAATCGTCTACTGCACATCGCGGCGCGAGGTTGATGCGTTGGCCGCCTGGCTCGTGGAGATCGGCGTGCCAGCGCTTCCCTATCACGCCGGCCTGTCGGACGGGGATCGCAAAGCCAATCAGGATGCGTTTCTCAACGAACGCATTCAGATCGTAGTCGCCACGGTGGCCTTCGGCATGGGGATCGACCGATCGGACGTGCGATTCGTCGTACATGCAGGCGCGCCACGCTCGCTCGAGCACTATCAGCAGGAATCCGGCCGAGCCGGCCGCGACGGCCTGGAAGCCGAGTGCCTGCTGATCTCCTCGAGCGCCGACTTTCTCAAATGGCGGCACATGCTCGAACAGAACGGTGAGTTTACCGACGGCACACGGACGCTGCTGCGATTGATGGAGCGCTATACGACCAGCGTCGGCTGTCGTCATCGTCATCTGAGCGCGTACTTCGGCGATCACTATGCCAAGGATGATTGTGCGGCGTGCGATGTGTGCCTGGGCGAACTCGAAGCCGCACCCGATCCCATCGTCATCGCGCGCAAGATCCTCTCGTGCGTCGTTCGCGTCGGACAGCGATTCGGCGCGACGCACGTCGCAGGGGTGCTGCGCGGCCAGACCACGGAGTCGATCGTCGCTCGCGGGCACGACAAATTGAGCACGTTCGGATTACTCGCCGACGCATCGGTCGCGGAACTGCGGGGGTACGTCGAGCAACTGATCGGCCTCGGCCTGCTTCAACAGACCGACGATGCGTATCCGGTGCTGAAGCTGACGGCCGCAGGCGTGACGTTGTTGAAGGACGAGGCGAGCTTTCCGGGGTTGACGCTTGCGCGGCAACACGTCCCGAAGAAGGGTGAAACGCGGCAGCGGTCGCGGGCCGAATCCGAATCGTGGGAAGGCGTCGATCGATCGCTGTTCGAAAGGCTCCGCAGTCTGCGTCTCGACATCGCACGCGCTCGCGGCGTACCTCCGTACGTCATCTTCCACGACGCGACGTTGCGTGAGATGGCGCGGTTGCGTCCCTTGTCGGTGGCGTCGCTGATGACCGTGAAAGGCGTGGGCGCGCGAAAAGCGGAAGACGTCGGCAGCATCTTCCTCGAGACCATCCGCGCGCACGGATCCGCATGACGCAGACGAGGACTGCGCTCCTCGATCGAGCGCTCGTCGAGCGCCTGCATCGCGCCGCGCGCGGTGAGCGATGGTCGCTGTCGCCGGACGTGTTCGCGGCAACGCTGGAGGCCAGCGCGCGCAAAGCGTTTGCCGCATCGACACCGGATGCGAGCCAGCTCCAGCGCTACTGTGAGTCGCTACATCTCGAGGACCTGGCGCTCGCGTGCGCCTGCGCGCAGGGCTCGGATGCGGCGTGGGAGCACTTCATCCGCGAGTACCGTCCGGGTCTCTATCGCGCGGCCGATGCCATCGATCCGTCAGGTGGATCACGCGATCTGGCCGACTCGCTTTATGGAGAACTGTTCGGACTGGACGTGCGCGACGGAGAGCGGCGATCGCACTTCCGCTACTTCCACGGTCGCAGCAGTCTGTCCACATGGCTGCGGGCTGTGCTGTCGCAGCGGCACGTCGATCGTGTGCGTAGTACGCAACGCCAGGATTTGTTGCCCGAGGACGAGGCGCCGGGAGCGATTCCCGCTCCCGCCAATGAGGTCGATCCTGAGCGAGCGGGCTATGTCGGCCTGATGCGTCGCAGCGTCACGGCCGCGGTCGCTGCGCTCGAGCCGCGCGACCGTTTGCGGCTGCGTTGTTACTATGCGCAGGATCTGACCCTCCTGCAGATTGGCCGCATGCTCAACGAGTCCGAGGCCACAGCGTCGCGGCATCTGAGTCGCGCGCGACGCGACGTGCGCGCCGCCGTCGAGCGCGATCTTCGCGCGCAGCGCATGACCGACGCAGAAATTGCCGACTGCTTCGCCGCGGCCGTCTCGGATTCTGCATACCTCGACCTCGCGGAACTGTTGGGGTCTGACCCGGGGTCAGACCCCGGGTCAGACCCCAGCGCAAAAACTGCGCGGGGGCGCAAGAATGCGAACCTCGAACGTTCTAAGGCTAAGGAGACGTCTCGTGCAGGGCAACGGTAGAGGCACACCGGACACGCGTGCCGCGTGCGTCGACGCGGAAACGCTCGCTGCCTGGGCCGACGGCGGTCTGCCGAGAGCCGAGGCCGCCGTCGTCGAGACGCATCTCGCCGATTGCGAGCGCTGCACCGCGATGCTGGCGACGTTCGCGCGGACGATTCCGGACGCGCCGGTCGCCGAACCACTATGGAAGCGATGGCATCTCAGATGGCTGGTGCCCGTGGCCACCGCGGCAACAGTCGCTGCGCTGTGGGTTCTGGTGCCACGCCCCGACTCGTCTCAGATGACGACGGTCGGCCGGGGAGCAACGCCGGAATCGCAAGGCGCCTCGACATCCGAGCCAACACTGACCGCGAGAACCACGGAAACATCCGAGACGAAAGAGCAGGAGCAACGCGTCCCGGTTGCGCAGTCGAAGCCGGCCGATGCACTGGCGAAGCGCGAAGACGTTCAGAGCGCCGCGCCGAGACAGCTCGCCGACTCGCGAGGCGATCGCGACGAAAAGCTGCGGCAA
>DATCXH010000892.1:0-2069 GCA_036565925.1 Vicinamibacterales bacterium | reverse complement strand
CGCATCCCGCCCATTTCGTTCAACATCATGACGATGTCCCCCGGCGTCATGAGCATCTTCTCTTCGATTTCCTCGCGAGCGAGGACCTCGACGCGCATCGGCTGATCTTCGAGTCGCTTGTTCGTGCGCGTCGCCGCAACGACCGTGACCGTCTCCTCGAGTGTCGGCTTGGGCTGCAGATCGATGCGGACGTCCTGCTGCGCGTCAGCCCCGACCATCACCTTGACGGTCGTTGTCACGTAACCGCCCTTGATGATGGTGAGTTCGACCTCGCCGGCGAAAACCTGAAGCTGCGCCTCTCCCGTCGCGTCGGTGTACTGGCTCGCGCCACCGACAACGACTTCAGCCTGCTCGACCGGCTTTTCTTCCGCGCGAACCTGAACGCGGATGGTGCCCCATTGACCGTGTGCCGCAAGCGATGTTGCAAGAAGACACACGATCGCGACGATGGGAGTTCCTACTCGATCGAGATCAATCGCCACCCGACGATTATCGTTCGTGGGTGGCGGCCATTCGATGTCGCTAGCCCAAGACGCGTCGTCCGTTGAGCAGACCCACGACGAAGAGCACGATCGCGGCCACCAACAGCACATGGACGAACGAGCCAACCGTGTAGAGTCCGACCAACCCCAGTAACCACGCGACCAACAGGATGACGGCGATGGTGTACAGCATGTGAATTCTCCTGCGAAGTATCGACCTCGCGCTGTGTCCAACTATGTGCGATCGAACCAGTGCTCACTGTTCGGTTGTGGACAGGCTCTCAGCCCCCGCCTGAACCGTTCAGCCTCGTTGTGCTGAAGGGGACAGCGCACATCGCCAGAGCCGCCCACACTGAGATCTGCCTCTTCGAGAGGAGGCTCCATGGTCCAGCAATGACTGATAGAAGTGATTCTGCGTACGGCTCAGTTGATGACCGCACCGCACGACCGGCGCCTGCGGCTCCGACCCGCACCGTTCTGCGGCTGGTCCTGCTCATTCTGGCCGTCGCGGCTGGACTCTGGCTGCTGTTTGCGCTGCAGGGCGTGATGCTGCTCCTCCTGCTGTCGATGCTCTTCGCCTACCTCATCGCTCCCCTCGTGGAGTTCCTGTGCCGACCCGTCACGTGGGGACGGCGTCCGTGGGCCATCCCGCGTCCACTCGCGATTGCGATGGTGTATCTCGCGTTGTTCGTATCAGTGGGCATCGCCAGCTATGTCCTGCTGCCGCTCCTCGGCGCGCAGGTGACGGAATTTGGCCGGCAGGTTCCCAGCTACATCGCCTACGCCCGCGACCAGCTGCAGGCGTGGCAGCACTTCGTCAATACCGATCGTCTTCCTCAAGCCCTTCGCGAGGCCATCGATCGAACGTTTGCTCGGACGATCGACGCAGCGGGGGAATCTCTAAGTCACGGCTTCGGCGGTCTGCTGCCGCTACTGGGCTATCTGCCGTGGGTCATTCTGATCCCGGTCGTGGCGTTCTTTCTACTGAAGGACGGCCAGGCGTTCCGCAGGAATATTCTCCTGGCCCTTCCGCGGGGTCGGCTTCGCGGACGCGGCGCCGAGTTGTTCGAGGACATCAATGACACGCTTGCCGCGTACATGCGCGCTGCGCTGCTGGCCTGTCTGGTCGTCGGCGTGGTCTGCACGATTGGATTCCTGTTGATCGGCGTGCCGTATGCGCTCCTGTTTGGTCTCGTGGCCGGCTTGCTCGAGTTCATCCCGCTCGTCGGTCCACTCGCGGTTGCCCTGGGTGTGACTCTGGTCGCCAGCTTTCACTCGATCACCCAGGCCATGTGGGTGCTCGCGTTTCTCGGCGCACTACGGCTCACGCAGGACTACGTGGTCTTTCCCCGGCTCATACGTCGCGGGATCCACATGCATCCACTGGGAGTGATTCTGGCGATTCTGAGCGGCGCAGAACTGGCGGGAATAACTGGCATCTTTCTGGCCATCCCGGCCGTCGCCGTGTTGTCGGTGATGCATCGGCACTTGCTCGAGTACCGCGGGAGTGGCGGTCTGGTCTCCGAGCTGTTGACCCCCACGCCATCCGCTACAGATGCCGCGACCGCCTCGTCAGATCCCCCGGCG
>DATCXH010001269.1:0-4852 GCA_036565925.1 Vicinamibacterales bacterium | reverse complement strand
CGGCTGCCGACGATGGTACCGGAGTGATACCGCCCGCTGACGGTATCGGAGTTCCGGCGACAATCGTCGCATCGGTGTCTCCAGTCAGGCCGCCAGTGGGCGCGTCCGTGTCACCAGTACTGGCTGGCGGCGTCGGGATGAACACCGTTTCGGCGGAATCTTCCGGGATCATTGGGTTGTACGGATGTTTCCGATTATCCGCCCGAAACTCGCGAATCTCAAAGGATAAACGGAGAGAAGACGTGGCCGTTGCCAGGACGACAACGGCCGGGTTTCGACAAGCTCGACTGCAACACGATCGCTACACCGTTGCGACCTCCGCTTCGCGCACCAGGCCCAATTCGCGCCGGACGCGCTCTTCAATGGTTCGTCGCACATCCGGGTTCTCCCTGAGGAACTGCTTCGCGTTCTCGCGACCCTGTCCGAGACGCTCACCTCCGTAGGCGAACCACGCACCGCTCTTCTCCACGATGCGCTTCTCGACCGCAAGGTCGAGCAGATCGCCCTCGCGCGAGATGCCTTCACCGTACATAACGTCGAACTCCGCCTCGCGGAACGGGGGGGCCACTTTGTTCTTGACGACCTTGACGCGCGTGCGGCCACCGATGATCTGATCGCCGTCCTTGATGCTGGCAATACGGCGAATGTCCACGCGCACCGAAGCGTAGAACTTCAACGCGCGTCCGCCAGTGGTGGTCTCCGGGTTGCCGAACATCACGCCAATCTTCTCGCGTAGCTGATTGATGAAGATCAGAATGGTTTTCGACTTGGAGACGACGCCGGTGAGTTTGCGGAGCGCTTGTGACATGAGCCGCGCCTGCAGGCCCATCTGCGCTTCGCCCATCTCGCCCTCGATCTCGGCTTTGGGCACGAGCGCCGCCACCGAGTCCACGACGACCACGTCAATGCTGCCCGAGCGTACGAGCACTTCGACGATCTCGAGCGCCTGCTCACCGTTATCCGGTTGCGAGACGAGCAAGTTGTCGAGATCGACGCCGAGCTTCTGTGCGTACTGCGCATCGAGCGCGTGTTCGGCATCGACGAACGCCGCCATGCCGCCACCGCGCTGCGCTTCGGCGATCACCTGCAGAGCGAGCGTGGTTTTGCCCGACGACTCGGGCCCGAAGATCTCGACGACGCGGCCGCGCGGGAGGCCGCCGATGCCGAGCGCGTAATCGATGCTGATGGCGCCGGTCGAGATGGCCTCCATCGGGGCAATGGCACCGCGTTGTCCCAGGCGCATGATCGAGCCTTTACCGAACTGTTTCTCGATCTGGCCGACAGCGATGTCGATGGCTTTGGTTCGTTCCTTCAGGTCGTCGAGCGGCATGCAGGTCTCCTCTAGGCGTTGGCCGTGTTTACGTCAGGATGGCTTGGTGGTGTGACAGTGGAGGTCACGGCCGCGGGTAGATCCTAAGAGTGGGCCAAGCGAAAGTCAAGCGAAGATAGCTCGATCTTCGAAGAAAATTACTGCCCCGAAATGGGGCGGTCGCAGAAATCGCCCGTTTCACCGAGGCCGTTTCGCGCAGGTTCTGCGATGTCTTTACGAGTCCGGCCAAAGGCGGACACTACACCTGCTCGATCGCGACCGCGACACCATTGCCGCCACCCAGACACAGCGCCGCGATGCCGCGCCGCTGCTCTCGCTGCTTCAACGCATACAACAGGGTGGTCAGGATCCGCGCGCCACTCGCGCCGATCGGATGACCGAGTGCGACCGCGCCGCCGTTCACGTTGACCTTTGCCGCATCCACACCGAGTTGACGAAGAACCGCGATCAACTGGACGGAGAAAGCTTCGTTGATCTCCAACAGATCGACCTCTGACATCTTCCATCCGGTCTTCGTGAGCACTCGCCGAATCGCTTCGACCGGCGTCATGAGCACGTGCCTCGGATCGAGGCCGCTCGATGCCTGCGCAACGATGCGCGCCATCGGCGTGACACCGAGTTCCTTCGCACGCGCGATCGACGTGACCACGAGCGCGGCGGCACCGTCATTGACCGGCGGCGCGTTACCAGCCGTCACGGTGCCGTCCTTCGAGAACGCCGGAGACAGTCTGCTCAAGGCTTCGAGCGTGGTCTCGGGGCGGATGGATTCATCATGCTTGAAGACGATCGCGGTGCCTTTCTTTTGCGGGATCGATACCTCGAGAATCTCCGCGTCGAAGCGACCGGCCTCGGTCGCCTCGGCGGCCTTGCGATGGCTCTCGAGGGCGTAGGCGTCCTGTGCCTGACGACTGATGCCGCACTCTGTGGCGACAACTTCGCCGGCGTTGCCCATGTGCCAGTCTTCGAAGCTGCACCATAGGCCGTCGTTGATCATCGAGTCGATCACCTGGCCGTGGCCCATACGTAGACCTTCGCGCGCGCGCGCCAGAAGGTACGGCGCGTTGCTCATCGACTCCATTCCACCCGCGACGACCACCGACGAATCGCCCGTGGCGATGCCCTGCGAGGCGAGCATCACGGCCTTCAAACCCGAGCCACACACTTTGTTGATGGTCAGTGCGGACACGTTGTCGGACAAGCCGCCGCGGAGCGCCGCCTGCCGTGCCGGCGCCTGGCCGAGGCCGGCCGACACGACGTTGCCCATGATGCATTCATCGACCACATCGGGGTCGATGCCGGCGCGGCGGACCGCCTCGCGAACCACCATGGCGCCTAGCTGGGGAGCCGTGAATTCCTTCAAGGTGCCCAGAAACTTTCCCGTCGGGAGCCGGACGGCCGAGAGGATCACTGTGTCCATACCTCGATGTTAACCCCCGTTCTGCGGTGGGCGTTGTATCGTCAGCACCCGGTCACAGAGCCCGGGTCGCGCGTGGAGGAGCCGCATGTCGTCAGAAATCATCATCGTCCCGTCCCTGTTCTTCATGATTGGCTTCATCGTCTACACCATCGTGGACGGATTCCGGCGACGGCAGCAGATGCGAGTCTTCGCTGAGTTCCACACCAAGCTCCTCGAGCGGCTCGGATCGGCCAGGGACTTTGCAGAGTTCTTCACGAGCGACGCAGGCAGCCGGTTCCTGAACTCGCTATCCAGCAGCGAAGGCGGAGCACCGCAGTTGCGGATTCTGCGATCGATGCAGACCGGCTTCGTGCTCCTGGCGGTGGGGATCGGATTCTTCATCCTGCTCGATCAACGGACCTTCACCATCGAGACGGTGGACGGACTGATGGTCATCGCGACGGCCGCGACGGCGGTCGGTGCGGCACTCCTGGTGTCCACGGGCATGTCCTATCTGTTGTCGAAGCGCATGGGGCTCATCGAGCGACAGCCAATCAATCGGGATCAGGGAAGCTCGGTCTAGATCGTGGCGCGTCTCGATGAGCGCGCGTTCGCCTCGTGCTACCAGCACAACTCGCGTGCGCTCTGGTCCTATCTGTATCGCGTGACCGGTCGCGCATCCGACGCCGACGACCTCGTGCAGGAAGCCTTCTGCCGCCTGCTGCAGGCCAATGTCGGTGGACTCGGCGAGGAGGAGCTGCGCCGCTATGTGTTCCGCATCGGCAGCAACCTGCTCGCCGATCGCTGGCGAAGGGCGACGCAGGAAGCCTCCTGGTTTGATCGCCTTCGCGGTGTTACCGACGCACACGTCGATCCGGAGTACGACGACACGGTGTCGCGTGAATTCGCGACGCTGAAACCGCGCGAGCGCGCGCTGCTGTGGCTCGCCTACGTGGAAGGGGAGAGCCACCAGGAGATTGCGGCCGTGCTCGGGCTGTCACGCGGAAGCATCAAGGTCCTATTGTCGAGGGCGCGTGGACGGCTTCGGGATCAGCTGATCGCAAAGGGACTGACGGCGAGGGCATGATGGTAGAGTGGTTGTTGCGCACCATGTCGGCTGACGAGGAACGCGAGATCGCGGCGTACATGTCGAAGCTGGCGGCGGCAGTGCCTCGACATGCGGTAGGCCTGCCTACGGCCGATGTGCTGTGGGTGAAGGCGCAGATGCTCGAACGATGGGAAGCCGAGCGACGTGTGCAGGCGCCGCTCGATGCGATCGAGCCGTTTCAGATTGGTGCCGGCCTCGTTGCCGCCGGCATCCTGCTGTTCTGGTCGTTACCCGCGCTCCTGCGGGTCATTTCCTGATTTGTAGAGCGGAGGCTTCAGTCTCCCCGGACCCCGCGCATTCTACGTGCGCTCTACGAACCGAGTAGCTCTACGAACCGAGTAGCGAGCGTTGCCTGGCAATCCGCTGATCGCGGTCGGCGGCGAACCGTTTGATGCCCGCAAGGATTGAGGGCGCATCGAGATGCGCTTCCGCGATCACATCCGGCTCGAGACCACCCGTCAGCCACTGATTGTCCCAATCCGACGTCAGCGAGTATTCGTCAGTCAGAGGGCCGACGGCTTTGAGCGGCCACACACGCCGTGTGCCCGTCGTGACGATCATCAGGTCGTAAAGCGCTTCCGGCGGAAGCACTGAATTGCGGTACGACTCCGGCTGCCGATCGAACAGCTCTTCGCTGACAGCGGCGACGACCTTGACATTTACACCAGCCGCTTCGAGCGCCGGCAGCACGCTCACGAGATTCACGGTAGAACTCGAACCCTGTGTGACGATGTAGCCGTGGCGCGGCTGGCCGGGCTTGAAGTCGCGAATCACGTAGAAGCCCTTGGCCGCGGCGAGGAGAGCTGTATCGGCGAACGTCGATCGATCGGCGACAGGGAAGTCGGGCCTCGCGACTTCGAGCGTGATGATACCGACCTTGGCTTCGCGCGCGGCGATCTCGGCGGCCGCAAAGTAGGCGGGCGCGACGTCGTTGTAATCCCAGAAGTTCAGGTGAATGACTTCGCCGCGTGGAAAGAGCTTCCAGACCTGCGGTGCGAAGATGCCGAAGTGGGTGCGG
>DATCXH010000339.1:0-10312 GCA_036565925.1 Vicinamibacterales bacterium | reverse complement strand
CGCCTTCGGATGTCGATGCGACTGGATGGCCGGACACGGTCCACTCAATCGGTCCGTCGGCTTGTGAGACGGCACGCAGCGGGAGCGTCTGATAGTCGCGTCGCAGGGTGGGATCGATCAGATAGGTCGAATCCGGTGGCGGGCTGACGATGGTCAGCGCAGTGTGCGTGTGCTCACTGGTCGCCCCGCGCGCGAGCGCGGCGACCTCCCGCACTCGAGCGCGCGCGATACCGCCTTCGCGGACCAGCGTTGCCGCGTCCTCGAGTCCTTGTTGGCGCGCCCATTGTCGATACTCAGCAGGCCAGAACGTGAGGAGCCCTTCCTCGCCGTGATGGTGCCAACTGCACGGCACCGATGGAGACTCCGACGCAACCCACTCACGCCGCCGCAGCGGACACCACTGATTTGCCGTCTGCCCCGACAGCGCGCAAATCTCACGCTGGACCGTGTTGCCGGGCGCAGACAGGATGCCCTCATGCGAAAAGTGATTCGACGTCCCACTGATTCGCCGCTCGGCCGCGAGCATCACGGCATGGAAGATTGGACCAGCGCCGGTCACACCGCTCGAGTTGCGCAGCGGAGTTCGATCGAAGTTGCCAACCCACACGCCGACCGTCACGTGACGCGAGTATCCGATCGTCCAGTTATCGTGATATGCCTGTGACGTTCCCGTCTTCACGGCCACCGGGAACGGCAATTCGAGACTGCTGCCACGCCCGAAGACGAACGCCCGCGCATCAGCATCCGAGAGGATGTCGGTGATCCAGAACGCCGTTCGCACGGACACCAACCGTTCAGTGCGCGCCGTAGTCGAGCGCGGTGTGAACGTCGGCTCGATCCATTCTCCGCCGCGCGCAAACGCCGCATAGGCGGCAACCAGTTCGTCCAGTCGGACTTCGGCATTGCCCAGCGTGATCCCCAGACCGTAATGACTGGCCGTCTTGTCGAATGTGCTGATACCGGCGCGATTGAGAAACCGAAGCAAGGTAGGCACGCCCAGGTTGGACGCGAGCACCACGGCCGGAACGTTCTCCGAGCCGGCCAAGGCGTTCCGCGCCAGGAGCGGGCCGCGATATCGGCCGTCATAATTTCGCGGGCTGTACACCACTCCCGGTTCTGCCGTCGGAAAACTCGATGGCAGATCGGCGAGCACGCTCGCTGGTGTGAACCCATTCTCAAAGGCCACTGCATAGGTCAATGGCTTCAGCGCAGATCCTGGCTGTCGCGCCATCACCGGGCCATTGAGCGTTCCGCCACCACTCTCGTAGTAATCACCAGAGCCTTCCCACGCGAGCCATTCGCCAGTCGCGTTGTCGAGAACCACCACCGCGACGTTGCGCGCGCCGTGCCGGCGAAGTGTCTCGCGATGCGTGGCAATGATCCCGACGATGTCCTTCTGCAACGCGGCATCGAGCGTGGTCGTGATGCGTGCAGGACGTGGCGTAGCCGCCGCGTCGAGCACCATCCGAACGAAGTGCGGCGCCAGGAATGGCGACTCACGCTCGACGAACGTCACGCGTTCGGCGCTGGCATCATGCACCTGATCGGCGGTGAGTCCTCCGTCGGCACCCATGCGTCGAAGCACCGATCGTTGACGACGCAGGGCGGCATCACGGTTGCGGTAGGGATTGAACCCTGACGGACGCTGCGGGAGGCCAGCCAGAAAGGCGGCCTGCGCCGGCGTGAGCTGCGATGCCGATACACCGAAGTACCCGCGACTGGCTCGTTCCGCCCCGACGTACTGATTGCCATACGGCGCGACGTTCAGATACAACGCGAGCAGTTCGCGCTTCGTGAATCGATGCTCGAGTCGCAACGCGATGACAGCCTCGCGGGTCTTCGCGGCGACGCCACGCGACCTGCCTGGTTCGAGTCGGTTCAGCAGCAGCTTCGCCGCCTGTTGCGAGATCGTGGAGCCACCCTCTACGACCGCACCCTCGGCGAGATTGGTCCTGACCGCGCGCACGATCGATAGGGGGTCGATACCGGCGTGACGAAAGAAGCGCCGGTCCTCAGCGGCGACTGTCGCCGCGACAAGCATCGGCGGCAACGCATCGGCGGTCAGCCGCATCGCCCGCGTCTGCTCGCTCGACAGCGCCTCCTGCAACGCCACGCCATGCCGGTCCACGACGATCGTCGATGGACTCGCCGGGTCGTCCAGCAGACCCGCAGGAAGAGGCCCCATGCGCAGCCACACGGCGATCACGACCACTGTCGCGACAACCAACAGCAGGACCCGGATCCCCCGCGCACCTATCAGCGACAGCTTCATCGCCTCTGCCCTTTACCCTTTGCCCGTGACCTGAGTTACCGCTTCACTTCGATCGTGGTCGTCGCGGTCCGACCAAATACTTCCGGCTCATACATCGCTTCAGCGCGGGCTGGCGCAGTCCGAAACGTCCCGGCTGTCGTCGCCCGGACGATGTAGCTGAATTCGTGGACGCCTTCGCCAAGCCGAGTCGCGAACAGCTGAATGCGATCGTCGTGGCGCTCCACGTGATCGAAGCCGCTGTATCGCCACCAGTTACGCCAGTCCTGCGCATCGCCGCCGGTGCTGGTCTGGCGATCCTGCTGCGCAGCGAGGTCACGTGCAGTCGTAGCGAACCACGTCTCGACCGCCTCGAATCCCGCCGGCAGCGGATCGGTCACCGCCACGTATCTGCGCTCCTTCGTCAACCGGAACGTCAGCGTCACTCGCACGAGATCACCAGCCGCATAGGTCGTCCCCGAAGGACGACTCCCGTTCTCGACGTATGGCTCGTAGCGACGCTCGATATGGAAGCCGGAGTCGAGACCATCTTGATACAGGGCGTCGACGGCATAGCGAAGCCGCGCGGTGTAGAACAGCGTCCCCTCTCCGGCGCGTGTGAATGTCAGCGGGATCGCCGTGCCGGCTGGAGATGCTGCGAGCACTTGCGCCATGGGCACATTGCTCGTCGACGCCTCGACCGATCGTCCCCGGAACTCTTCGCGCACAAGCTCACGCGTGCCGAGGGAAACCACCGCACGGAAGTTCGGCACGACGGGCTCGTACTTGCGGTAGTAGGCGACCAGCGCTTCCATCGCGAGCGCGTTCTCCTGGGTGTTACCCCAGCGTCCGTCTTTCCTCGCCTCGAGCATCCACTTCACCATCTGCCGCATCGGCGCGTTCGTCACGCCGCCTTTGACGAGTGAGTTCAGCACGATCGCCGTCGATCGCACGTTCGAGTTCCAGAACCACAGGAGATACGGGTCGGCCAACTCACCCACGTGTGCGCTGCCGCCTTCGGGCAGGATCGCATTCGACATGCGACGACGAAGGTCGGCGATCCGATCGCTCGCAACCTCGCCCTTCGCAAGCAGCGCGTCATGCAGATACGCCAACGCAAAGACCGGCATGCGGTCGCGGTAGCCGTAGAGTCGTGTCAGGTGCGAGTCTTCATTGCGTCCACCCTCGACGAGCACCTTCACCGCGAACGCCTGCCACGCGGTATAGGCGGGCCACCAACTATCGTTGACACCTGGGGCCTCCGCGCGCAATTCGCGATCGAGGTAGTCGTAGGCGCGGTCACGAACGCCGCGGTTGACGTCGTACTTCAGGTCGGACGCGATCTTCATCACGTTGAGGACGTAGGCCGTGAGATACGGCGACGTGCTCCAGCACGCGCCCGGCCAGTAGGCAAAGCCGCCGCTCTCGCACTGGAATCGCTCGAGTTCCTTCAGCGTACGCTGCGCCGCCGGCCGCATCTTCGTCGGATCCATCCCAGGCAATGAGAACGCGTCGCCGAGATCCGCTGCGAGCAGCAGGGCGAGCGACGTCGAAGCTCGTTGTTCCGCGCAGCCGTACGGATATTCGACGAGATATCGGGCGCCCTCACCCAGGCCGACGAGCGCCGTCGAGGCGACCTCGACGTTGAGACCACCGAAGCCGGCGACGACACCCGCGGGGACTGTCAGGGTTTCTTTCGCAACGGTCTTGGCATCGGCTGCTTCCCCGTACGCGGCGACGGTCTCTGGCGACGCCAGCACCTCGACGGGTATGACGTCTTCAAAGGCGTCAGACTCGCTGCCGATACGTGCCTGCATCTGAATGCGCGCACGTCCAATCGCTTTGGCCGCGCTGGTGAAACGAACCTCCACGGTGCCTCCGGCATTCACCGTGACGCGTTGCTCGGCACCGCCCGTGACTTCGAGCACACGCGGATCGAGCGACCGCATGGTGACGATCGCGGTTCCATTCGCAGGCAGCTGACTGCCGACAACAGCGCCGAAGTAGGCGCTGTCACCGACGGCCATGAATCTCGGGAACGTTGGCTTGAGCGTCAGCGGCTTGTTGGTGCGCACCTCGACATCGTCAGATCCGAAGCGCGAGCTGCGATCCGCGGCGACCGCCATGATCCGATACGTGGTCAGCGATTCTGGCAACGTGACGTCTACAGCGGCGCGTCCATCCGCACCTGTCGTCACCGATCCCAGCCAGAACGCCAGGACGCGGAAATCACGACGCACGGTTCCCGCACCGTCCTCCCCACCGCCACCGCCGTCGCTTACGCCCTTCGGCGTCAGCACGCGACGCGACACGATCCGCTGCCGGTTGTCTTCGTTGAACACCTGAAGCGACTTGCGAACGTAGACCGATCCCGCCAGATCGGGCGGCTGATAATTGGTCAGCGAGAGGACGCCGTAGTCCACGGCCCACAGCGTGACCTCACTGGCCACGCCACGACCACCAGGATCCTTCACATCCAACCGCACGTTCGCCTTCGACGCCGGCCGATACTCCTGCTTGTCAGTCGTCACCGACACGTTCAATCGCTTCGAGCGGTCCTCAACTTTCAGCTCCACATAGCCGAGCCTGAACGTCGGCTTGCCTGGATCGCTCGTGTCGGCGCTCGACTCTGTCGCCGCGGCGTTCGCTGGTGCCGCATTCGTCCGCCCTTTGACGAGCAGGACCGACACGAAGACATTCGGGATGTCGCCCTCACCGATCGGAATCGATACCGATTGTTGTGTGGACGTCAGCGCGAACTGACGATGACTGCGAATCCCCTCGCGTTCGGTGGTGACGAGCGCGGTCGCTTGTTCCCACGGCGATTGGATCATGATGCGAGCGGTATCACCAGGCCGGTACGTCTGCCGCTCAGGGACCAGATCGATACGGTTGTGATCGTAGCGAGCCCACGCGGTGTAGCCTTCACCGAGCACGTAGAAGGCTGTGCGAGTCACCGCGAACCGGCCTTCGTCCTGGCGCGTGCGCGCCTCGAGGACGTAGTAGCCGCCGTTTTGCAAAGGGATGTCGAGGGGCACGGGTTCTCCGGCGGTGGTCACCGTCCACGATCCCGCTTTGATGTCACGTCGCTGCGTATCCCACGTATAGAAACCATTGCCCTCTGCGCGACGAACGCTGGTCCACTGAATCTGGGTCAACGTGACATCGACGACGACGCCGGGCACGACGACTCCGTCGGTCCGCACGGTCACGACCTCGGTCTTCAGACCGGTCTTCTGATCGAGGAAGTACGAGGGCCGGCGCAGCCCGACATACCAGGGCGCCGGATGCACGGTGATGGTGGCGCGGTTGGCGATGTGTTGTCGTGAGACGTCTTCGACATCACCCTCGAGCGAATAGATGTAGGGCAAGCCGGCGTCACGACGCGTCTCGAGCGACAACGGCAGATCGCCGCTGTTCTGCAGCGTGACTTCCTCGCGCCGAATGTCGCCGGACTCGGGCCGATCGTTCTCCTCGAACGACCATCCGACGAACACCCAGCGATCGTCAGTGAACTTATCGGTTATCGCCGCCGGCGCGGTCGACACCGGCGACTTCGAGTATCGCCATGTCACCGGCCGCGCGCCCATTGACGCGCCGAACAGATACCGTCCGGAGACCACGCCCTTCAGCAGGCCGCCGGCGATGGCGTTCTCGCCTGTCAGTGAGACATCGACTCGAAAGTCCGGACGGCGATATGCGGCGACGAGGAACGATCCGTGCACGACCTTCTCAGGCGGCACCGCAACATCGTCCTCAGGGCTCGGGGTCGTGCCGGGTCGTCGGTTCTCAAGAGTTTTCGGTTTCGGCGTGTCGGCATCAAGAATCGCACGCAACGAGTAGTTCCCCAGCGTCCCATCCTCCGGCAGCTTCATCGTCCACTCGGCGCTGCTCCATGGTGTGAGGCGGATCACGCGCTCGTCAACGAGCCGGTTCTGAACATCGCGAACAGTGATGCTGACGGGTGTGTTCTCTGGAAGCAGTTGGATACCAGTAGGCGTGTTGTGGCGCAGCACCGCTTTGAGATGCACCTCCTCGCCTAGCCGATACACACCGCGATCGGTGAAGACACTGCCGCGCAACAGCGGATCGCGTTCACGCAAGTTGACGTTCGTGCCGAAGTCCCACGGCATGATGCCTTCGTTCCAATCGCTTCCGACGTATGCGACGTCGCCGTCTTTCTCCGCCGTGACGATGAACGAGAAGCGCCACCATTGATCAGGATCGCGAAGCGGAGTCTTCGGCGGCGCGATCGCGACGCCGTCGGCGCCGGTCGTTCCACGCCAGAACGTCTCGTTGTTCGTGAGGATGATTGAGACGTTTGCGCCAGCGACTGGCACGCCCGTATCGAGTCGCGTGACGAAGACCAGCGTGTTCTGCGGACTGTCCTTGACGGTGATGCCAAGATTCGTCACCTGCACGACTGACGCGCGAGTGCGCGGCTCGTCGCGGCCGGTGCGGCGCGTGCGCGGCAACATCTCGCCTTCCCGAACCGCCGCCCACACGAGTCCGGTGCCGCCGGCATTGAGCGCACCTGACAGATCCAGACCGTGCGACTGGATTCGATCGGGCACGACACCCAATCGGCGAGCGACTCCCGGACCGCCAGGTTCCTGTGCAAAGGCGGGCTGCAATCCGAGCAGCGTCGGCATCAGGTTCGATGGACTGATCGACGCCGCCCACTGCGTCACATCACGAAGATTGCGCGCATAGAACGGGAGCTGCGGGCCACCACTCTTCTCCCAGACGCCATGGCCATCACCGAAGCTCGTGAACGCTCGCGCGTGCCAGTTATCAACGATGCCGACCCATGGGTAGCCGAGCGTTTGTCCGTCGGCTGACTTCAGTGACGCCGCAAGCGATACCGCGTACCGCCGGTCAGGCGGCTGCGCCGAGAAGCCGGCGTCTTCAAGCGTGAGCGATTCACTTTCATCTGGCGCCCACTCGGGCCGAGGCCGTGGTCCGGCCGGCTTGCTTACGGTCTGATCGGCGGACGTGATGTCGGTGGCGCGGATCGCGGCAGCGAAATCTGACACGCGAATCGGCACTCGCGAGATCAACGGATTCGAGCCGTCGCCGTCACACTGGGCCGTGCAATAGAAGTCGTTGATGAAGAACGCAGGCTCAGCCTGAATCGTGTAGGTCTGCGCTTCGCGCGGTGTGACACGGCCAGCCGGCGACGGCAACGCCGTATCGAGCACCAGCTTTACCCAGCTCTCGGGCTTGACCGGCGTCGTGGTCTCGAACACCACCAGATCCGGCGACGAGGGAAATCGCTCGCGATCCCAGTTCGTCGTCAATCGCAGACTCACCGCCCGTCCGCCAGCCGCGATCTGTCTCGTCGCTTCGACCTTCTGCGCGAACGCACGGCTCGCATTCGGGTCGAGCGCCATCAATCGATCTTGTTCTTCTGGCGTGAGCGCCGGCGGTGCGACCCAGGTATGCCGCTCGAGCGATGCGGTCAGATGTGCGGCGACATCGGCCGACCTGACCGGTTGATTGAACCGGAGCAGCACGACCATCGCGCCGTCCACAGTGTCTCCGCGGCGGTACCACTCCGTCTGCAGCAGGCGTACTGTCGGCGTTGAAAATTGAAATGTCTTTGGGCGCGCCAATCGTCGGCCACTTGTCGCGGTGGCACTGACGTCCACCGTCACCTCGTACGAGGTCGCGTACGGAAGCGGTCGCTTCGGATCCGGGGTGAAGATCAGGATGGTGGTCCCGGACCACCTGAACGTCCCCGGGATCGCCGGCGTGATTCGCACGAACGGCGCGGTCACCGGATCCGGGATCCGTCCCAGCGTCACCATCGGCTCGGAGAAGACGATGCGGATCTCGTTGGCCTGTTCGAGACGATCCAACGGTCCCTGAGGCCCGGTGTTGACGATGGTGAGTGGTGGTTCCTGTGCCCAGGACGGTGTGACGAACAGCACCGCGGCAAGGACGAGCGCACTGACCACAGAAAGGCACGACATAACCGGTCTCATGCTCCTGATTCCTGAATCTGATTCCTGATTCCTGCCTTGTTGATATCGGCTTCAGACCAGCCGCGGCGCAGAGTTTTGCAAGCGGGTTGCCGCTCAAATTCCTGCGTTTATCGAGATTTTTCGAGGGATTTGCGAGCCGGCCGGTCCGATAGGACCGGCCCTACGTGTCCGGGAGGACCGAAGAGTGAAGGCGGGTCTCCAGACCCGCCTCTACGTCTGTCGAAGCGCTTCGATCGGTTGCACGCGAGAGGCGCGCCGCGCGGGAAGGTAAGCGGCGGCGAGGCCGACCGCGATCATGACCAATGCTGCGACGACCAGCGGAACCGGCGGTTGAACGGTCAGGCTCTGCACGAGTCGTGCGAGGAAACGCGGACTCACGATGGCAAGCGGTGCGCCAATGGCGAGGCCGGCGACAACGAGCCCGAATGCGCTCGTCAACACCATCGATGTGATCTGCCCCTTCGTCGCGCCGAGCGCCATACGCACACCAATCTCAGTCGTGCGGCGTGACACGGTGAAGGCGAGCAATCCATACAACCCGATTGCGGCAAGCAGCGCACCAGCCGCGCCGAATGCCGTCGAGAGCAGGGCGATGAGTCGCTCGACCACGATCGACGCATCCACCTGTTCGGTGAGCGTGGTCACCTTGCCGACGCTGACGTTCGGCACGACCTGATTGACTGCACGCCGCACGTCGGCGACGACTGACGCCGGCGTGACGTCAGTGCGCAGCGCGAATTGCGAGGTCCCGCCGCTTCCCCCTTGCAGCGCGTTCAGATACACGGTACGTGGCGGCGTTTCGTAGAGGTCGAGATACTTCGCATCGGCAACCACGCCGACGATCTCGTACGACCGCGTCTGGTCGTCGAACGTGAACCACCTGCCGACGGGATCGCTGGTCCCGAAGTAGTAACGCGCCATTGCCTGATTGACGATCGCCACCGGCGGACGGCCCGCGTCTTCAAATGCGAAGTCGCGGCCGGTAATGAGACGAGTGCCATACGTCGTGAAGTAGTGCGGCGCGACAGGATTGAGCGACACCCTGCGTCGAACTTCAAATCGTTCGGGCACACCATCCACGTTGACGAACCGGCTTCCACCCGCACCGGAGATCGGCGTCATGCCGCTCATCGTCGCGGCACGAACACCGGGAATCGCCTCCAGCCGGCCCAGCAGATCCCGGTAAAGACCCGAGAGCTGCAGCCGCTCATATCCGCTGCGGTTCGCATCCAGTGTCACGAGCAGCACCGATTCACGATCGAAGCCGAGATTCAGATTGCGCAGGTTCGACAGGTGCGTGACGAGGAGTCCCGCGGCACTCAGCATCACGACGGACAGCGCCACCTGCGCGACCACGAGCCCGCGGCCAAGCAGCCGGCGGGATCGGCGCTCGCCAACCGTACCGCCCTCACGCAACGTCGAGATCTGCGCCGATGAAAACGCGTTCCACGCCGGCACCAGTCCAAAGAGCAGGCCGGTGAACACTGCAGCGCCCGCAGTGAAGAGCAGCACACGCAGATCCGGCTGCACGTCGATCGAGCTGTTCCGGCAATCCGACCATCGGCCGACCGGAAAGCAGGATACGAATGAGAGACGCCGCCCCCACGTAGGCCACCGCGATGCCGATGACGCCGCCGGTGCCCGACAACAGCAGCGACTCCGCGAGCACCTGACGCCACAGCCGCAGACGGCTCGCGCCAATCGCTACGCGCAGCGCCATCTCACGTTCGCGCGCAGCGCCGCGCGCCAGCAGCAGGCTCGCAATGTTGATGCAGGCCAACAGCAAAAGCACGGCGACCATCGCCATCAACGCAAACAGTGGCCGGCTTACACGTTCGCGCAAGATCGACGTTCCAGCAGCTGCCGGCTCAACATCGATCCCCGCCTTGAGCCATCCCGCACTGTTAAACGTGCGCACCATGTCGTCGAGACGGGCTCGATCCAACACGCGCATTTCAGCCGTAGCCTGTTCGATCGAAATACCTGGTTTCAGCCGCGCCAGCATCGCCATGAACAACCGGCCGCTCTGCCGCTGACTGGGTTGCGCGATCATGGCTTCCGTTGCCGTCGGCAGCCA
>DATCXH010000934.1:0-3020 GCA_036565925.1 Vicinamibacterales bacterium | reverse complement strand
TGCTCGTCGAGACGATTGATCCACGGACCCATGAACGGAATGCCGGTCTGATTCGGATTGGCCTTGAACGCTGTCATGTCGGCGTGGGGCCAGCGCAAGACGTCGTGGCCTTTCACCATCATTCGGAAGGCGATGTTGCCGATCGCGGGCGCGATCGAGACGCGCGTGTCGGTGCCCGTATCGGTCAACTGAATGATGTCGCCCTCGCGCCGCGCGGCGTAGCGCTGTCCGGTGACCGGGACAATCGTGAGACAGAGAAGGAAAGCGATGCACGTGATTTGTAGGCGTGCCATGGCTGGGAAGGTCACTGAGATTTCATCACAAGCTTACAGAGGTCACAGAAGAAGTTTCATTGCTTGGAGCAGCGCGGCGGGACGCGCTTGCGCGCGCCCTCTGTGTCCTCAGCGACCTCTGTGTGTAAGAAACTCCGTGAGCTCCGCTCGCGTCGTGATCGGATATCCTCTCGCGGATGCGAACGACATTCCTCGTTTCGATCGTGGCGCTCTCCGTGATCTCGACCCGCACATCCGCGCAGTCACCATCCGCGACGTGGGCCGTGCACGCCGATAGCAGCTACCAGACGGCACCGAACCTCACTTACCTCACGGCCAGCAACTACGAGTCGAAACTCGATATCTACTACCGTCGCGGTGCGACGACGCCGCAGCCGACGGTCGTGTACTTCCATGGCGGATTCTGGGCAGCCGGCAACAAGGAGGGCGCGGTCACGAAAATCCTCCCGTGGATGGAGATGGGCTGGAACGTTGTCAACGTCGAATACCGTCTCGCCCGAGTTGCGCCGGCACCGGCGGCGGTTGAGGATTGCCTCTGTGCGCTTCGCTTCCTTGCCGCGCAGGCAAAGACCTACATGATCGACGTCAATCGCATCGTCGTCACCGGTGAATCTGCGGGCGGACATCTCTCGCTCACGAGCGCGATGATTCCCGAGAGTGCCGGACTGGATCGCCAATGCGCTGGCGCAGCAGCGGTGCCGAAGCCGGCGGCCGCGATCAACTGGTTCGGCATCACCGATGTCTACGATGTGATCGAAGGTCCCAACCGCGCCAACGCGGCGATGACGTGGTTCGGTAGCCTGCCGAATCGCGAGGAGATCGCCAAACGCGTCTCGCCGCTGACCTACGTGCGTGCCGGGCTGCCGCCGATTCTGACTGTTCACGGCGACGCCGATCGCGTCGTTCCCTATCAGCATGCCGTTCGTCTGCACGCCGCGCTCACGAAAGCCGGCGTGCCGAATCAGTTGATCACCATTCCCGGTGGAGGGCACGGCAATTTCACGCCCGAGCAGCGGACGATGATTTACGCGACAATCCGCGAGTTTCTAGCCAAGCACAAACTTCTTCAGCCGTAGGGCGGGTCTTGTTCTTTAGACCCGCCAGGCATACTCTGTCCGCCAGAGAGGCATGCGATGCGACATCGATTGAGCAGTCTTCTCGTCGCAGTAACGATCAGCGTGGCCGGAGCCGCGGCACTGCTGGCGCATCACTCGGTTCCCGGTCAGTTCGATGTGTCCAAACCGCTGACGCTCAAGGGCGTCATCTCGAAAGTGGATTGGATCAATCCGCACATCTACGTGCATCTCGACGTGAAGGACCCCGACGGTACAACCAACACGTGGGCACTCGCCACGTTGCCGACGGCGATGATGCGACGCGCGGGGATCACCAGGGAATCGCTCCAGGGTAAAGCCGGCGAGGAGGTGACCATCACCGCTGTTCCGGCGCGTGATGGATCGAAGCACCTCGGGTGGATCAACAAGATCACGTACGCGGACGGACACAGCTTCGCGCCAACCGGCCAGTAAAGCGCAGGCTTCGGCCTGCACGGACAGGGATACCATGACGAATCGAACCATCGTCTCCAGCATCGCGACCCTGTTGGCGCTGGCGGTTGCCGGCACCGCGCTCGCGCAGGTCGCCGCGCGAGCTCCCGATCGCGGAACCGTCCAGCAGTTGCAGAGGCTCTCCGCGAAACCGACGCCGAAGCTCGCTGACGGCCGCATCGATTTCAACGGCACATGGGATCACCTCGGTGGCATTGAGTTCGTGCGGCCGGTGAAGAAAGCCGACGGATCGATTTGTCTGATTGGGTGCGGTCCTGCGCCGGGCGGCGCGCCTCCTGCGCCGTTCCCACCGGTGCAGACCGACTTTCCGAAATACAAGCCCGAATTCCAGGCCAAGGTCGCCGATTTCGCGAAGCGCCAGGTCGAGCTCGACACCAACCTGCGCTGTCAGGCACCGGGCGTGCCGCGCGTTGGGCCGCCGTCGAAGATTATTCAGAACGCTCGCGAAGTCGTATTCCTGTATGACGATGTGAATGGTGCGTTCTTCCGGATTATTCCGACCGATGGACGGCCGCATCGTAAGGACGTGCCAGCCAGCTATCTCGGCGACGCCGTCGGACGCATCGAAGGCGACACGCTGATCGTCGAGACGGTGGGGTTCAACGAAGACACCTGGCTCACCGACAACGGCGCGTTCCACACCAAGGACCTCAAGGTGACCGAACGCTTCCGGCGCGTTGGCGACACCATCGAGTGGCGCGCGACGGTGAACGACCCGGCGATCTTGTCCGAGCCGTGGCAACTGAAGCCGCAGGTGATGTGGATCACCGATATCGAAATCGAAGAGCCGGCACGGTGCGACGATCGCGACGTCGAGCACATCATCGACGGCTCGCATCACGACAACCCGCGCTAGCCAGCTGGTAGGCGGTAGCTCGTACCGGTAGCAAGAGAGTCGACCAGCTACCAGCTAACTAAGGGTCTTCCTGTATCTTGACGTTCCCCCGGGCGGGGCGTATACAACTCCCACTTGTAATCGGATCACCTCAGTCTCATCGGGACGCATTCATCTCTGGGCGGCGGGTAGTCCCTCCGGCGTCGGGTATCGAGTCCTTTCGGCGTGCGCAGCTTCACTCTGCGAAGGGAGCTTGGTCATGAGAAGACTGCTGGGTCTGTGTGTCCTCGCGTGTGGTGTCCTCCTGCCCTCTCTAGCGTATTC
>DATCXH010000309.1:0-11666 GCA_036565925.1 Vicinamibacterales bacterium | reverse complement strand
CTGCCGCCACGATTAGGTATAGCGAATGCCAGCGTGCTGCGGCAGGAAGAAGCGGGTCAGCAGACCGTCCACCCGCAGGAGACCATCGCGGGTCAACGCAACCGCCTTGTCGGTGGCCGTTTGCAGATATCCCTCGGTCTTGAGCGACTCGAGCTGATCGCGAAAACGATCGAGCACGTCGACGCGATACTTGTCACGGAAATAGGCCGGCGCGATCGAGCCCAGTTTCAACTGGAGGACGAATTCGCGGATGAACCGCTCTTCGTCAGTTGGGCGATACGCGCGACTCAGGGGCACGTCGCCGCGACGAATGGCTGCCGAGTATGTCTCCCAGGTATCGAGGTTCTGAACGTGGACGCCATTGATGTGACCGAAGGAGGCCACGCCGAGCCCCACCATGTCTGCGCCCTGCCACAAGCGATCGGTGTAGATGAAACGCGTGCGCTCGGGATTCTTCACCGCCGTATACGCGCTGCGCACGTGATAGCCGGCGGCCTCGAGCGACTCGAAGGCCTCCCGCACCCACCGCCGTTTGGTCGGCCAGTCGGCGACCGGCTGCGCAAATCTTCCCGTCCCTTTGAGCAGGTTGCCGCTGATCGTTGTGTTGAACGGCAACTCCATCTGATAAATCGTCACGCTGTCAGGAGACAACTCCAGCGTGCGATCGATGCACCGACGCCAGTTCTCGTCCGTCTCGCCGAGCATGCCGGCAATCAGGTCGATATTGATCTGCGGGAAGTCCAGCGAACGCGCGAAGGCATAGGCGCGCCCGATCTCGGGCGAGCGATGCGCACGCCCGTTCAGTTCGAGAATCTGATCGTCGAAGTTCTCGACGCCCAGACTCAAACGGGTGACGCCGATGCCGCGAATCGCGGCCAGCTTCGCTTCGGTGAGCGTGCCGGGTTCGCATTCGAACGTGACTTCTTCGGCATCCTTCCAGGGTGTCAGTGCCGACAACCGTCCAACCAGACCTTCGAGCTGCTTCGTCGAGAGAAATGACGGCGTGCCGCCGCCGAAATAGACGAAGTTCAGCGGACGTCCGGCAATCGCCGGCTTCGCTGCGCACAGTTCCCATTCACGCGCGAGCACATCCAGGTAATCGTTAACTTCCTGCGCGTTCTTGTCGGTATAGACGCGGAAGTAGCAGAAATGGCACCGCTTCCGGCAGAACGGAATGTGCAGGTAGAGGCCGAGCGGAACTCCGGGCACGGGAGGCGTCTCCAGCGCCACCTTGCCGTCGTGCTCGACCGCAGCGGCGGTCCAGGCGGAAAACGGCGGATAGGTGGCGACGAAATAGCTCCCGACCTCCGTCTGCTTATCGAGCGTGGATGACGTCCGATCGGTCACGGTCCGTCCACTATATACTGCTCCCGCGCACTGAAGATTTCATGCAGACACTCACCGATACCCCGAGGAAGAGACGAATGGGCTGGATCATCTTTGTGGCGGGCGCCGTGCTGTCCTGGGGCGCCTATGGCGCACTTCTGCATTTGGGCCAGACCCAGCTTGGTAATCCACTCAAGGCTCTGCTCTGTGTGGGCGGCGCCTACTTCTTGATCGGCGTGGTCATCCCTGTCATCGCTCTTGGATCGCAGGGACAGATGTCGAGTTTCGACAGCACGGGCCTGGTGACGGCGACGATTGCCGGCGCCCTCGGCGCGGCCGGGGCCGCGTGCATCATCTGGGCTTTCAAAACCGGCGGCCTCCCGGTGTATGTGATGCCGTTGGTGTTCGGCGGCGCACCGCTCGTGAACGTGCTCGTGTCGATGCTGATTCACCCGCCGAAGGCCAGCATCAATCCGCTGATGTACGCGGGCTTCGTGCTCGTGTCCGTCGGCGCGGGCATGGTGCTGTATTTCCGGCCTGCCGCGTGACCTCCCTGGCCGCCGAAGCGCAGCGCGCGAAGGTGGCCACTGCGACGACGCAGAGTGATTGCGTCGTCGTCGGCGCCAGTTTCGCCGGCCTGGCCTGTGCCACCGCTCTAGCGCGGGCCGGCATGCGCGTCGTCGTCCTCGAGCGCAAGGCCGACGTCGGCGAGAAGCTCCATACCACCGGCATTATCGTCAAGGATGCGATCGATCAGATCGCATTGCTCGACGGTCTTCCATCCTCCATCGTCAGACGTGTTGATGGCGTGCGGCTGTACGCGCCAAGCCTTCGGCACGTCGATCTCTCCGCACCGGGCTATTACTTCCTGGCCACGGACACGCCACAGTTGATGCGGTGGCTCGCCGCCCGCGCCGTCGAGGCCGGGACGATGATCGCGCATCAAACATCCTTCGTCACGGCGCAGCGCACCCAGAGCGGATTCGATCTCGGCGACGCCGGCACGACGCGTTTCATCGTGGGCGCGGACGGCCCCAACTCGCGCGTGGCGCAAGTCCTCGGACTCGGTCGAAACAGCAAGTTCCTGTTCGGTGTCGAGCACGAGTACGCGGGGGTCGAGATAGCACAACCCAACCGCCTGCACTGCTTCATCGATCGGCGTCTCGCGCCGGGCTACATCGGCTGGATCGTGGCCGGCGTCGGCGTTGTGCAGGTCGGGGTCGCCGGACGCGTGCAGTCAGGCCGGCTGACAGCCACCGAAGCCATCGCGCCTTTTCTCGACAAGATCACCAGCGTCGCTGACTTCCGGGCGTCGAAACCACTGTCGATCCGTGCCGGGATGATCCCGTGTGGCGGCGTGGTGCAACCGGTCGCCACTCGCCGCGCGATGTTGGTGGGCGATGCGGCGGGCATGGTCTCACCGGTCACTGCGGGAGGGATCCACACCGCACTCAAGCACGGCCTCGCGGCCGGTCACGCGATCGCCGACTTCCTCAACGGTAAGAACGGCGATCCACATGAAGCGTTCGTGCGATCGTATCCGCGCTTCAGGACCAAGCGCGTCCTGCGGTTCCTCTTCGATCACTTCCAGAGCGATCTCGCATTCAATCTGCTGCTCGGCACCACGGCGATGCGCACCGCGGCGAGCATCGTGTACTTCCATCACAAGGGCGCATTCGACCGACGTCGCTTGTAGTGTCCGGCTTTAGCCCGACCTCGACGTTTGGGACCCGGCGGGTCTAAAGAGCAAGACCCGCCCTACAGCTGTCCAATCGCGTACAGGTTTCGATCGGTTCTGATGTACCAGCGGCCGTCAACAAGCGCAGGTGTGGCCAGCGTCGTCTCCTCCAGCTTGTTCACATGCAGGAGCTGAAACGTCGGGCCGGCCTTCAGCACGAACGTCTCGCCCTCGTCGTTGGTGAAGAACACCTTGCCGTCGAAGGCAACTGGCGACGCCGAAAATCCTTCACGCGACGCCGCACCCAGTCTTCCCTGCCACATGACCTTACCCGTCGTCGCTTCGAGACACGTGACGATGCTGGCCATGTCGTTGACCATGTAGAGATACTCGCCGTAGAGGATCGGCGAGGGCACGAACGGTGAGCCGCGCGGGCTCGTCCACTGCACGTGCGTACGGGTCACGTCGCCCTTGCCACCCGGCTTGATCGCGAGCGTCGGGCCGGCACGACCCGACGAGCAGAACACCATGCCGTAGCCGACGACCGGCGTCGGAATCACTTCGTATGTCGTGCCACTGCAGCGCCACAACTCGGCGCCGGTGTCCGGACTGTACGCCTGCACGCGCTGCTGGCTGCTCACGATGATTTCGTCGTGATCGATGACGCGAACTGCGATCGGTGTGCCCCAGCCGGTGTCGGCGTCTCGCTTCGTGCGCCACAACTCCTTGCCGGTGCGCGTATCAAACGCGGCGATGAACGAGCCAGCAAATTGATCCTGATAGAGGATCAGGCGGTCCTTGTAGAGCAGCGGCGAACCGGCGGTGCCGTGATACGCCTCCATCGGTCCCAGGTCGCGATGCCAGACCAGCTTGCCATCCATGTCGACGGCGACCAGGCCGCGCGCGCCGAACGACGCATACACGCGCTGGCCATCGGTCGCCGGTGTCGCGGACGCATGCCCGTTCTTGTAGTGGTTGCCTTGATTGGGTCGGCCGGCGGGCGCGAACGCCTCCCACAGCTTCGTACCGTCGGTTCGACGATACGCGACGATCGACACGCGCCGACCGTTGTCGTACGAGGTGGTCAGGAAGATGCGATCGCCCCACACGACTGGCGATGAGTTGCCCTCACCGGTGAGTGGCGTCTTCCATCGCACGTTCTGTGTTGGCGACCATGCATCCGGATAACCGGTGCCCGACACCAGACCTTGTCCCGACGGACCTCGCCACCGCGGCCAGAACTTCGCGCCTTCGCCTTCGTCGGCCACCATGCGCACGGGCGGCGGGGCCTCTTGACCGGACAAGGCGAGCGACGGCGCACCCAGCAACGCGCACGGGATGATGAACTTCAGAAGTGTCCGCAGCATCTCATCGCTCGGACCGAGTGTACCTGCGAATGAATTCACGCGCCCCCGGAAAATGTCACGCACGGCGTGCGTCTGATCAGCTTTTCGCGCGGTCACTGCGGGCCAGTGCGTTGGTGCAGACGATGCACAGGGCTCGCGTTATGGGTCTGTATGAACTAATCGTCTTCGTTCATGTCGCGGCAGCTGTCGCACTGTTGAGTGGCTCTGTGGTCGCATCACCGGGTGTTCGCGGCAGCGTTCGCCGTGCCGGAACAACTCAGGAAATCCGAGCGTATCTCGCGCTCGGCGGCCCCCTGTTGATACTCGAACCCGCGTCTGCCGTCGTTGTCCTGGCAAGCGGCATCTATCTGACCAGCGTCGCCGAGTTCTGGGCTCAGGGCTGGGTGCAGTCGGCCGTCGCTTTCTGGAGCGTGAACGCGGTCGTCGCTGGCGTAGTGGTGAAACCGGCAATAGGCGCGGTCGCCGCCGCGGCCGCGACAGCGGCCGACGGTCCCGTCGACCAACATCTGGACACGCTCCGCAGGTCTTCACGCTGGTCAGTCGGCGGCGACGTGCTCATGGCCAACGACCTGGCCATGCTCTACGTGATGACGATGAAGCCGGAACTCGCCGGCTCGCTGCTCGCGGTTGCGGGGACGATGATGGCAATAGCGGCTGTTCGGGTCGTCACGCGCGGACTCCGCGGATCGATCATGACGCGCAGTGCGGTCGAACCGCCCGGCCGCGCCGCCCGCTTGTAAGATGGCCAGTTGATACATCCGATCGCGTCGGTATGTTAGTGTGCGGCGTCATGTGGCAATCATGTCTGCTCGTATTCATCGCCAGTGCCTGCACGCTCGTCATCGAACTCATCGCCGGCCGCATCATGGCGCCGTACGTCGGCGTCTCGCTTTACACCTGGACCAGCATCATCGGGATCGTGCTCGCAGGCATGTCGGTGGGCAATTACCTCGGCGGTGTCATCGCCGATCGCCGAGCGTCGCGCCGCACACTCGGCACGATCTTCATTGCCGGCAGCGTCGCGTGTCTCTTGATCCTCGTGATCACTGATTTCGTCATCGGTCAGACATTTCGACTCTCGCTGTTGCCGCGAATCGTCGTCTACACGACGGCCATTTTTCTGTTACCGAGTCTGGTGCTCGGCATGGTCTCGCCGCTGGTCGTCAAACTGGCGCTCGCCGATCTCACGCGCACTGGCAATACGGTCGGAACGATCTATGCCTTCTCGACAGCTGGTTCGATCGTCGGCACGTTTCTCACCGGCTTCTGGCTGATCTCCTGGCTCGGCACGCGCAGCATCGTGTGGATCGTCGCTGGCGTGTTGCTGCTGACTGGATTGGCCGTCGGCAGGTTTCATCGATCGCGCGGCGGCCAACTGGCGAACGGCCTGGTCGCACCCGTCTTCGCGCTCGCCATCTTCGGGTTGGTGTGGCAGGGATGGAGTGCCGGCAAATATCGCGCGCCGTGCGATGTGGAATCCAACTACTACTGCATCCAGATCAACGAGACGTTCGAGAACGGCAAGCCGGCACGCGCCCTGATGCTCGACCGCCTTATTCACAGCTTCGTCGTCCTCGATGATCCTACTGCGCTCGGCTACGGCTACGAGCGCGCGTACGCCGATCTCACCCAGATGCAGTTATCCGGTCGCCCGCAGACCCACACGCTCTTCATTGGCGGCGGCGGCTACTCATTTCCCCGGTATATCGAAGCGACGTATCCAAACGCCGCGATTGACGTGATTGAAATCGATCCAGAAGTCACCAAGGTCGCACACAACCAGCTCGGACTCGGCGACAAGACGCGCATCCGATCGTTCAATCAGGACGCCCGCACGTTTCTCCTCGAGTGGCCCGACCCCCAGCGATACGACATCGTCTTCGGCGATGCCTTCAACGATCTGTCGATTCCGTATCACCTGACCACTGTCGAGTTCAACCGCATCGTTCAGCAGCGGATGACACCGGACGGGATCTACCTGGTCAACGTCATCGACAAATTCGAAGACGGTGAATTTCTCAAGGCCTACGCAAACGGACTGCGCGCAGTGTTCCCGCACGTCTATCTGTTCGGCCGAGGCAGCGAGTTCCTGCCGTTCGATCGCAACACCTACGTGCTGATGGCCAGCGGACAGCCGCTGAATCGCGAAACCTTCGATGCGATCACGTCACACGAGGGCATCGTCGATCGCACGACTGCCCTCACGCAGGTCCGACTGGACGCGTATCTGAAATCAGGCCGCGCACTGACACTCACCGACGACTTCGCGCCGGTGGATCAGTTGCTGGCGAGGCTCTTTATCGAGCGGGGCAACTAGCTTCGACCATTTTTCTCCGCGACTCAGCGTCTCCGCGTTTGACGATGTGACACCCCGGCCCGAGCCAGACCAACTGCGCGCACCACCACGCCTGCGATCCTTTTTTGGAGACGCAGTCTATCGAGCGCGACAAACCTAAAGGATACCGATCGTCTCTGGTTGTAGTCTGCCCTAAGGCGACAACGCAACAAGCAAATGGATCACGGCCACGCTTCCGAGTGCGAGTGCGATGAAGAGGTGCTGCGGCCACTCCAGACTCGCTGGCACACCGAAGTTGTCGATCCGTCGTCCGACACACAGGCACAGCGCGCGGTAGGCACACCTTCTCCAGGGGCTGCAGGTCCAGTTGGCCGTTCGTGAGAGTGTGTAGTCGAACTCGTAGTAACAGTTCTTCGGATAGCCTCCAGCCGACACATCCGGAAGCAAATCATGGTGCGGCGTAACTCCCTTCTGGAGGTCCTGGAGCCCCACCGGCGTACCGTCCGGAGACGAGTACGAGATGCCGTAGCTGGGATCGAGGATAAGCGGTTCTCCGTCGATCGACGCTTGCACCAGGCAGTGCTGTGCGTGGCCTGCTCGGTGATAGAGGGTGATCTGAAACGCAGAAATGTCCAGTTCTGCAAGGGCGAGAATCAGGAGCCGCGAGCGTCCGGAGCAGCATCCGCCACGCTCGATGACGGCAGTCGCCGTCGCCCCGAGGGCTTCGAAGAACACCGGGAGAAAGACCGGATCGGGACCCTCTGGCAAGCGGTTGCAGGCACTCGCCAGGCGCAGTGCAGCCTCTCGCTTCTCCAGCGGTAAAGGCGCCAAGGAGCGTACGAAGACCTGGACAGAACTCTCATCGCGGCGACGGTGAATCATGAGAGCAACACAGATCCCAAGTGCAATCAGATCGATAATCGTCAACACATGCGCGAGTTGTGCTCGAAAAGGAGACCGAAGTCGCGACCAGCGCGACCGAATATCGATACACTCGCGGCAGTGGTCGTGATTGCACACGATCCAAGCACGTCACGTGCCAGGGGCGGTGAACGAGACCAGCGTGATTACTTCGTGTTCACCCTGCGTTGGCCTATCGCGTACAGAAACGACGCCGTCCGGACGAAGATCTGTCCCTCGGACACCGCCGGTGAGCTGAGGGTGTAGTCGCCGAGATCGTTCTCGGCAAGCAGCACGAACTTCGGGCCGGTTTGCACGACGCTCGTCACGCCGTCTTCGTCAGTGATGTAGATCCTCCCGTCGGCGAGGACTGCCGAGCCGCTGTAGGTCGCGTTGCGCAGACGCTGCGGCCCGTAGACGGTCTTCCCTGTCTTCGCATCGAGCACATACATGATGCCGCGGTCGTTGATGGAATACAGATAGGTCCCATCGGTGACCGGCGTCGGCACATCGGGACCGTTATTGAACGACCACAGCACGTGAGTGCTCGTCACATCGCCCTTGCCGCCAGGCTTCAGCGCCAGCAGCGGACGCTCGCGTGACGGCGCAAAGATCAAATCGCCGTGCACAACCGGCGAGGCGACCACGCGATAGCTGCCATCGTTGCGGGGGTTGAGTCCGTCAGCGCGCCAGACTTCTCTGCCGGTCGATGGATCATGTCCCGTGACGACGTCGCCGCCGGTGATCACGATCTCAGTCGCGCCGCCGTGGCGCAGGAGCGCCGGCGTCGTGTACGCGTCGGGCGATTCGAAGCGCGCGTTCGTCAACCGGTTCACGCGCCACACGGTCTTGCCGGTTGCCTTGTCTATCCGCAGAACGTATGACGGGTCGTCGGTGTGCATCCCGTGGAGGACCTGCACGTAGAGTGCGTCCTCGTGCAGCAATGGAGACGAAGCGTAGCCCCACTGCAGTCCGAAGCGTCCGTACTCCTGCTGAATGTTGCGCGACCAGAGCTCCTTGCCCTCGAAGTCGAACGCTTTCAGCACGCCGGTGCCCGTCATCACCCACACGGTGCGGCCATCGGTCACCGGCGATGGCGACGACATCTGCTGTTTCATCATGCGGCGATTGCCGCCCCCGAGTGGCCGCTTCCAGCGAACGGTCCCGCGTGAGCGATCGACGGCCCACAGCGCCAGGTCGTTGCCCTCTCCGACATTGAGAAAGACGTGCTCTCCCCAGACGATCGGCGTCGCGCCCGATCGCTCCGGCACGGCGAGCTTCCAGGTGACGTTCTCGCTGGCCGACCAGCGGACCGGCAGGCCCTTCTCGCCGCTGATCCCGTTGAGCAGCGGCCCTCGCCACTGCGGCCAGTGCTCGGCTGACGTTGACACCCCGATGGCAATGACAAATAGCGCGATGAGACCGAGTCGATTGGTCATGGGATTATTCCGAACGGAGAGATGAGAGCAGTGGTGCGCGCGTCGCAGCATTCATCGCGACGATGGACGAGAGAAGGCCGGTGACGAAGACAGCGAACAGGAGCAAGGCGCCGCCGCTGGTGATGGGAAGACGTCCGCCGCGCTCGGCGATGGCCGGCGCGATCGCCAGGCCCGCACAGATGGCGCCAGCCAGCAGGCCACATCCAAGCAGAAACACATTCTCGGCTACGACCATCGTCAGCACGTGGCCGCTGCGGAATCCCACGGCACCGAGCAGCGCGAGTTCGCGCCGTCGTTCGAGCACGTTGCGAAGCAGGACGGTGGCGAGCCCGATCGTGCCAAGGATGAGACCGAGGCCCCCGAGCGCCTGGAACGTTGAAAGATAGGTGTTCTCGACGCGATGAAACTGAGCGAGTCGTTCGGTGGTGCTCGTGGCATCAGCGCCGAGATCGACCATCGCGTCCTCGATCCGTGCGGCAAGCGCTGGAGCCTGCGCAATCGGCGCATCCACCAGCATCACGCGATATCCCTGCTGTTCAGGAAACAGCCTCGTGAAGTTCGCCTGAGACATCAGCAGCTCGCCCTGGAAGATGCTGTCCCGAAGCGCGCCCACGAGTCGCAGCCTGATATCGCGGCCGCCGCGCCTGATCACGATGTCTTCGCCGATCTGTTTGTGCAGGACGTAGGTCATCGAGTTGGCGTCGGCTATGACCGGAATGGCACCGTCCGTTTCCTGGCTCGTCAGAAGCAGCCAGGGATTGGTGCGATCGGCGTCGGTCGTCGCGCGTGCCGCCTGAAATGCAAAGCGACCCTTGGCAAGGAACGCATCCGTCGGTGCCAGGATTCTGGGATTCTTCGGCTCATACAAGTTCAGACAGCTGGCATCGTCGCCGGGCAGCAACCGGAACGGCTCGAAGCTGATCGCGGGATCGAGATCGAAGAGGTTCATCGCGTCTCGCGCGGCACGCCCGTTCACATCGCCAACGACGGGCAGCAACGTTTCGACGAACACGCTGTATCCACCGACCCCGGATCGCGGCCCCGCGTCTTCGACGCCTTCGCCGCGGCGGAACGCGTCCACGGAAATCAGGATGAACGTGGCCGAGGCGATGACCGCCATCGACAACACGCTGCGCCCCGGACGATATCGCGCGTATCGAAAACCCAGACGCGACACTGGTTGCCATCCGCGCCCGTCGAGCGCGCTCGGCGTGTGCCGCCGCAGTCGCCACGAAAACAGACAGAGCGATGCGATGAGCAACGCTGAGCCTGCACCGAAGAATGCGCCCTCCCGAGCAATCCATCCAGCGCCGCCGGCAACGAGCAGTGCGCCGCCGATCGCCGCGAGTGCCACTGCCGCAACGACACTCCCGTAGCGGCGGGTCTTTAGACCCGTCGGAGAATCGGGGGCGACCGCGATCTCTCCGGCCAGGAGACTCCGCTCTGAGATCTTGCCAAGCGACCGCAGCGTCCACCAGATGCATGCGAGCGCCGCGAGCACTCCCCCAATCGCGCCCGCAGCCAACGAGGTCGGTGTCACGTGCAATGTCAGCGACATCGTGCCGACGGCATCGACCCACCATGTCCGCAGTCCGTGCATGATGACAGCGGCATACGCCAGCGCCCCGAGCACGCCAAGCACGCCTCCGGCGAGTGCAAGCAGCAGCCCTTCACCGAGGAACTGCCGTCGTACCTGCGAAGGACCGAATCCAACGGCGCGCAACAGACCGACCTCGCGGACGCGCTGTTCGACGCCCAGCTTGAAGAACAACGCGGCGAGCACGAGCGCCGACACAACGAGGAAGAAGCTGAAGTACACGAAGTATTCGCCGAAGTCGGTGGCGCCGCGCGATGCCGCGAGGCTTTGCGCCCGGACGTTGCTCACGGTAAGACCGAGTGCGAGCGGATCGATCGCCGCACGCAGCTTTGGCAGGAACTCGTCTCGCAGACGATTGGCTGGAATACTCCCGTCGCCTCTCACTCGAATCGACGTGAGCTCGCCGTATCGCGAATGCCACAGCCGCTGACCTGCCTCGAGGCTCACGAACGCCTTCGGAGTGGTTCGGTATTGCTCCCAGAAACGCTCGTCCTGCGGACGCACGCGGCGAAGATCCACGGGGAACGGCGGATCCCAGGATTCGAGCGTGGGCGAATCGCTGATGCCAGGAAATGTCGGCGCCATATCTCGATCCCCGGTGTTCAGCGGAACGATCTTCGAGACGCGGAACATCGCCATGCGCGTGACGATCTCATCCTGGTCGTACAGGTAGTACTCCATCGTCAAGGAGTCGCCAGGCTTCGCATTCAGATCCTTCGCGGCCCAGTCGGTGAGCACGATCCCGTCGACGGCCTGTCTCGCGGATGCCGAAGGCGAAGGCGGATCCAGGGCCGTGACCAACGAATACGGGATTTCACGATCGCCGACGCGCAGTGTGTTCGCGAGATAGGCGAACACCGGTTGCGCCTGCACGGCGCTCCCGTCGAGCGCCTTTGTCACGGCTGCGGCTCGCTTCTCGTCCAGCAGACCGGCATCCGCGCCAATCGAGAGAGCGGGTCCGTCTGTCGTCAACACCTTCGTGTTCACACCGACGTCCTCGAGCTGCGCGCTGGACCGTAGGGCCTGCTCGATCGTGGCGGTCGCATCCGCGTCGGCATCCTTG
>DATCXH010000491.1:0-2906 GCA_036565925.1 Vicinamibacterales bacterium | reverse complement strand
CGCGTAGATCGACGCGAACACGCCCGACGGTTGCATGATCACGCCGGGCACGAGCATCGACTTGGCCTGCGCGCGGGCGATGTCCTCGCTGACCTTGTCCTGCGTGGCGATGAGGTTCACGACGTCGCCGAACGCGAGGTCGCACGCCAGCGCGATTCCGCCGCGCGCGATGAACTTGTCGAGCGCCATCGGATCGAACTCCGCGGGCTGCTCTCCGCGCCCGGATGACAACAGCGCTGGATTGCGGTCCGTTGGCTCCGCGGTCACTGGATGCATGACCGCGCGCTCCTTTCCGATCTGGTACCGATCCCAGAACGTCTGATTCATCGCCAGCACGATGCCGTTGTGCCGAAGCACCAGCACCGCAGTCATGTCCTTCGGCTCGACCGCGAGCGTCTGCTGATACTGCGTTGCCCAGATCGTCGCGCGCCACACGCCGTAGCCACTCTCGATTTCGGGCACGTCGAACACGGCTCGGTACTTGGTGGTGAGCTTCGTCGCCCAAGACAGATCCCAGTCTGAGCGGAACCCGGACGACAGCTCGGAGGCACCGGAGTCAACACCCGCTCCCTCGACTGCGAACGGCAGCAAGCCGAGCATCCCCGCGGATGCAGTGAGTCGGCCCAGGAACTTGCGGCGATTGGCAGGCATGCGCTGGCGCTCCTTCTCGATGGGTGGGTGGTGGCCGCGACTCCGATTGAAAAAGAGCACGGCAAAGCATGCTGCGCTAGTCGCCGTCATCGTCCAGCACCGCTCATGAGTCTCGAAGCCAGCTGTCGGCATCATCTCGCGCGCGCTGGTGTAGCTCAGCGTGCCCGTCACCGGATTCGCCTCGAGGAACGAGCGCACCCGCACGAACGAGTCCATCCTCTGCTTCTGCTGCCGGTTCATCTTTGCCTCCCTTTCAATGAACGTGAGTGAACGCAATCGCCCCCGGGGGACACCGCCCGTGTGCGTCCTTCACGGGCGGCGGCGCGTGTTCGACATCATCGTCTGCTGTGTCTGCGTCATCGTCTGCTGTGCCTGCGTTTTTTTCTTCTGATCCTGCCTCGCGGTCTTCTCGATGAGCTTCATCGCTCGCTCGTCGCTGCTCATCGGCTGCTAAGGGCAGCGCATTGACCGCTGCTCGTCGCTCATCGCCCGCTCGTTGTGGTTCTTGGTTCGCCGCATGTCGTTTCGGGTCGACGAGTCGTTGGTCATGGTTCGCTACTCGTGATTCGCAGTCCGCTACTTGTCGCTCACCGGTCATCTCAAGCCGCTCACTGGTCGCACAACTCGGCTCATCGTCCGCTCAACTCGGCTCATCGTCCGCTCAACTCGATTGCGAGCCCGCTCAACTCGATTGCAAGTCCGCTCAACTCGATTGCGACTGCGTTCGACTCGGCTCACAGCACGCGAGTCCTGCGTCACAGCTCGCTAAGGGAGGTTCATCGATGGCGAGTCGCGATTCACGGCGCGCGACTCGCGGTTCATTGCTCGGCAATTGGGGTTTGCGGTACTTCTCTCGCGACTAGCGGCAAGGAACTCGACACTCTCCGCCTGCGGCTCGGGGTCGTCGGTGGTGGACTCACGCCTCGCAGCTCGACCCTTCTACTTATATAGGTCTGAAAGACGCCAAATCGGATGAATGCCCGGATGGCCAGTTCTGACCTGCCATTGAGGCCTTCGAGGGTGCGCTGGCGATCACCGCGTCGCCGAACACTTCGCCCCACGCGCGAGATGCGCCTTGCCGACGCGGATCGATCGAGGGCTGCGCTTTCCAGTCGAAGCCATTGCGACTCAGGCGAGCAGTTTGGGGACGACTTCGTCCTCGACGTCGGCCGCCGAGAGCAGTGCGGTGGGGATGCTTTTCGTTGCCTTCGCTCCGAGCTTCTTGAGCTTCTCTGCCTGGCCGACGAGGTTGCCGGAGCCCTCGCTCAGCTTCTTGCGCGCGTCGTCGTAGCTGCTCTGCGCCTTGTCGATCGCATCGCCGAGTTTCTCAAGGTCACCGGCGAATGCGACGAACTTGTCGTAGAGCTTGCCACCGCGGTCAGCGATGTCCTGCGCATTTCGGGACTGGTCCTCCTGCCGCCACACATGCGCGATCGTGCGCACGACGAACAGCAGCGTGCTCGGACTGACGAGGATCACGTTTCGGTCCCACGCGAACTGGAACAGGTCGCGGTCGGCGGTGAGCGCCGCCATGAATGCGCCCTCCAGCGGCATGAACATCACCACGAAGTCGAGTGACTCCACGCCGTAGAGCGCCTGGTAGTTCTTCTCGCCCAAACCACGGATATGCTGCCGCACCGACAGGAGGTGCGCCTTGAGGTTCTCCGCCTTCGCATCGTCGTCCGTCGCGCTGGCGAACTCGCTGTACGCCGTGACCGTCACCTTCGAGTCCACCACCATGTGCCGGCTCTGCGGCAGGTGCAGCACCACGTCGGGGATCACGCGGTTGCCGGCGTCGTCCGTGTGCTGGGCCTGACGCGTGTAATGCGTGCCCTCCATCAGGCCGGCGCTGTCGAGGAGCCGGTCGAGGAGCATCTCGCCCCAGTCGCCCTGCGCCTTCGAATCGCCCTTGAGCGCGCGCGTGAGGTTCGTCGTCTCGTCGCGCAATGTGCCGTTGAGGTCCGAGAGCGCCCGCACCTGCTCGCGGAGCGCGCTCCTGTCGTTGGAATCGCTGAGGTGGATCTCCTCGACCTTCTGCCGGAATCCCGTCAGTTCGCCCTGCAGTGGCGAGAGAAGGGTAGTGAGGCTCGTCTGGTTGAGCTCCACGAACTTCTTGCTCTTCTCGTCAAGGATGTCGGCGGCGAGCGACTTGAACTGGTGCGACATCTCCTCTCGCGCGCCCTGGAGCAACGCGATCTTCTCGGCGCCATTCGTCCGCTCGGCGTCGAGCGCGGCCTTGGTGGCCGCGAGCTCCG
>DATCXH010000583.1:0-12542 GCA_036565925.1 Vicinamibacterales bacterium | reverse complement strand
GACCTCCCGGCCCGGGGTGGCGACCGGTTTGGCCTGGACGGAAGCCGGTGGAGACGTACTTTTCATCGAAGCCACCTTGCTTCCAGGCGGAAACCAGAACATTATTTTGACGGGCCAACTCGGCAACGTGATGCAGGAGTCGGCCCGTGCCGCCCTCAGTCACATTCGGGCCAACGCCGGAGCACTCGGAATCTCGCCGGATTTCATGGCGAAACACGATCTCCATGTGCACGTGCCCGCCGGCGCGATTCCGAAGGACGGGCCGTCCGCCGGTGTGACGATGGCCACGGCGATTCTGTCGGCGGCGAGAAATACGCCGGTCCGGCAGGACGTGGCCATGACGGGCGAGATTACGTTGAGCGGCTTGGTCCTCCCGGTTGGGGGGATCCGCGAGAAGTCGCTGGCGGCACGCCGTTCGGGAATCAAGACCGTGATTCTGCCGGCGCTCAACGAGCCCGATTTGGCAGAACTGGCCGAGGAGATTCGTCGAGACATGACGTTTGTGCCAGTTGAAACTTTGGAGCAGGTCATCAAAATCGCACTCTCGGACAATCAGCCAGGGACCACTGAACGGACCGATCCTGCCGGATCGGCCCCCTTAGCCGCGCGTTAGGGCCCGCCCACATTGGCACAAGCGATCGTCTTTTACATTTCCGGTCACGGATTCGGTCATGCCTCACGCACCATCGAGGTCATCAACGCAATCCTGGCGCAGCGCCCTGAAACTCGAGTCGGTGTCCGCACGTCGGCACCGCGGTGGTTGTTCGATCTCACCGTCAAGGGCAAAGTCACCTACAGCACGCTCGAATGCGACACCGGCGTCGTGCAGGTCGATGCGCTGACGCTGGACGAAGCCGACAGCATCCGTCGTGCGCAGTCCTTCCACAGCGACATGGTGACGCGCGCCGCAAGCGAGACGCGTGCGCTGCGCGAGCTTGGGGCGGGGCTGATCGTCGGCGACATCCCGCCGCTGGCCTTCGCCGTCGGCGCATCCGCGGGCATCCCGTCGATCGGGCTGGGCAACTTCACGTGGGACTGGGTCTACGCCGACTACCCGCGCGTGCGTCTGGCGCCATCGCTGCTGCCGACAATCCGCGGCGCGTACGCGAAGGCATCGATGGCACTACGGCTGCCGATGTCGGGCGGCTTCGAGAGCTTCTCGAACGTTCGCGATATTCCCTTCGTCGCGCGCCACGCGTCCCGCACTCGCGAAGAGGTCTGTAAGGCGCTGAAGATTCCTGGTGACAAGGCGATTGTGCTCGCCTCGTTCGGTGGCTACGGCCTCACCGCGCTCGATACCGATGTCCTGTCGAAGTTCAAGAAGTACACGGTAATCACCACCGTCACCGCATCATTGACGCGCGGACGACGTGATGCGCCGGCGACGGAGAAAAAGGGATCCGTCGTCACGATCAACGAAGAAGCGATGTACTCGGCCGGTGTGCGCTACGAGGATCTCGTCGGCGCGGCCGACGCCGTCGTCACCAAACCGGGCTACGGTATCGTCTCGGAATGCATCGCCAACGACGCAGCGATCCTGTACACGTCACGCGGCCACTTCCCTGAATACGACGTGATCGTCGAGGAGATGCCGAAGTATCTGCGCTCGGCGTTCATCAACCACGACGACCTGTTCGCGGGCAAGTGGGAGTCACATCTGGACAAGCTGCTCGCGCAGAGTAAGCCGAAGAAGAAGCCGGAGACCAACGGCGCCGAAGTGGCAGCGGATATTCTGCTGAAGGCGCTGGACAAGCCGCCGAAGAAACCGCGCGGTCGGCCCAAGGCGAAATTCTGAAGGGTCCGCCTGAGGGCGGACACGACGTACGCTCGTAGAGGCGGGTCTTTAGACTCGCCTTTCACTACAGCGAACCCACATCCCGAGCGCTGCGGCGGCCCATGTACCAGGCTCTTCGTTCGTCAACACACGATCGTCGCTGACCGTGGCTGCAAATCGGCCGCAATCGATATAGGCCTGGAGTTCGGGCGCTGCTTCGATGTCGGCCACGATGTCGGCTGTGGTCAAGCGTCCGTGCGTTCGCAACAGATCGACGGCCAGGGGCGTCTTCGGCCGCGCACAGATCTCATCCGGCAGCCGCCCTCGCATCGCGGTACGAATGATGTGCTTGTTCACACACCATGGATGCGTCGGCAGCGAGAGCGCAAACTCCATGAACCGGACGTCGAGAAATGGGTAGCGCAACGTGACCGGTTGCCGCGTCGCACCCGGATCGTACGTCTCGAACATCGATGCCCACCACAAATCGGCGCTCGCCCGAGTGGCCGCTCCACGGGGTCCATCGTCTGAGCCACGATGAGCCAGCATTTGGCTTCGCGCCCGCAAGTCACAGCGCTCAACGAACGCCTCGGCGAGCCACACCGGGACAGCGCCATCGTCACGAACAGGGAACCATTGTCGGACCATCGCACGGAGTCCAATCGGTGGGAGCGACCTCGTCTGCCACAACGATCGTACGAATTCCGCAACGACCAGATGCGGTGCGCGATGCTTCAGCAACCGTGCAAGTGTCGACGGCAGGAATGCCGGGTCGCCGCCGTCTCCGGTCATTGCTACCGCACTGTGGCCGGACACCCGCTCGAGCAGGTCCGCCATCATCGCGGTCATCGGTTCGGTGGACGGCTCTGGAGGCAGCAGGTCTGCGTTCCATCGTTCAAACCAGCGATAGCGATCGAGCGCGTGATGCGCGAGGTCGATACCGAGGTGGCGAGCCACAAGGGTTGAGTACTTCCGCTCTTCGTCTTCGGCGACGGTGTCATAGACGAAGGTGTATGCGCGCAGAAGATCGGAAGCGCTGTTCCCGAGCGCATGCACAGCCGCTGCTGCGATGCTCGACGAGTCAAGTCCTCCGCTGAGGAGGATGGCGGCGGGCACGTCGCGCACCCGGTCGCGAACCACTGTCTCGAGGACACTCGTGTAGGCATCGATGTACTCGCGTGGGTCGCGAAGACGCAACTCGTCGCGGGGCATCAACGTCCAATATCGTTCAACGCGCTCGGCAGTCGACGACATCGAACAGCGCAGCGTGTGTGCAGGCGGCACACGCGTGATGTCGGCGAACGACGTCCGCGACGGATACATGCACGCGCCAACCAGCAACAGGTCACCAACCGCATAGTCATCGAACCGGGCTGACACGCGCGGATGACGACGGATGCTGTGAAGGACGTTGCTGACGATGAGGCTGTCACCGGCGCGCGCGTAGTAGAGCGGTTTGACGCCGAGATGATCGCGTGCGCAGAACAACTGACGTCGATCCGCATCCCAAATACAGAACGAGAAATCGCCAAGCAGGTGTTCGACGCATGCAGTGCCCCACCGCTCGTACGCGCCGAGCACGAGCTCGACGTCCGTCGCGGTACGGAACGGGCGGCCGAGTTCAGAGTCGAGGACGCGGATGATCGTCGTGCGGTCGTCGAGACGGCCGTCCATGACGATGACACGACGATCGTCGTGAGTGAAGGAGTGCCGTGTGTGATCGTGCGGTGAATCGAGCGGGGCCGCGCACAGGCCAACGCCCTCGGCGGTCCACATCTGTGCCCGATCGAAATCGAACGGTGCGCGGTCGAGTGTGTCTTGGAAGAGATGCGGGGCGAGCGCCGCACCATCGGTCTGCAGAATCGCTACGAATCCGCTCATCCGCGGGTGAAAGGGTCAGTTCGTCCGATTCTTCTGTGAGCCGGCTTTGTCGGCCTTCTGCCCAATGGGATTCGTCTGCGTGAGTGTCTTGATATCGCCGTACGTCACCAGCCGCGGGCTCTCGTACGGACGCTTGGGCGAAGTCGGGGCCTGGTCGCTCATCTCGTCTGCGCCGCCGATTGTAGCGCCAATCGATCCGCGAGCGACCGACAAACCGACACCAGCCCGTCGAGATCAGCGCTGAGGGAAAGCTCATTGACGCAGACCGCTTCAGCGAGTCGACCGAGGACATCGAACTCGCGGGATCGCATCGATGCATCGAGCAGATAGTTGCCGTAGGTGTTGCTGACGAGACTCATCAGCGCCGTCTGAGGCCGCAGGGCGCGAATCGTCAGTGGAGGTTTGGACGCGGTGCGACCGGCAAGGACGCAGATCGCCCCGATCTGCACCGGCGATTCGTGGAAGCGATAGCCATGTTCGAGCAAATCGAGGCGGCGCTTCGCGTACACCGGACTATGTGTTGGCAGCGACCTCGTCGCGAACAGGCTCGCGGCTGAATCGGGCCACAGGCTCAATCGTGCACGGCTTGAATAGGCCACGATGCCGTCGCTCGAATCGTCGATCACGACCACATCGTCGGAGAGCACCGGGTACCCAAGCACCGCAAACGCCGAAGCGATGGATGACTTGCCGGCCCCGGCGGCCCCGGCGAAGAGCACGGCCTGATCGTCGATCACGACCGCGCTGGCGTGAACGGGCACAAGCCCGCGAAGCCGTGCGATGAATGCGACCACTCCGCCGAGCAAGTAATCGGCTACATCGGCGTCGGTGAGCGGGTCGTCCCACCAGGCATCGACTTCACAGCCCGACCGGCTGACCAGAAAGCGAGTGCCCTCCGCATAACGCAGCAGATAGCCGGAGCCCGCGGTGTGGATCGTCAACGATGGAATGCCGCCCTCGTCACAATAGGGGCTGACATACCAGGCGCTGAGCGTGTCATCCAGCGGCGGCTGATCGCGTGTTCCTCGCATCCGCACGCACACGTCCGCCGGTTCAGCCACATCCAGCGGACGCAGTCCATGCACGGGCGCGTCCGCTTGAATCACAAGTCCGGAAACACGGCCAACGAAGAGTGCGGCCCGGTTGGTCATCCGCGGACTATTGTAAAGGCGCATGACGAACAGCGACCTCGAGTTCCACGCCTTCTGCCTCACCGATACAGGCTCACGGCTCGATCAATTCGCCGCCGCGATCGCGGCACGCATCAGACCCGGGGATACCGTGGTCGATCTCGGAGCAGGAACGGGAATCCTGTCGTTTCTCGCGTGCCGGGCCGGGGCGCGGCGTGTCTATGCGATCGAAGGCGGCGAGTCATTGGAATTCGCGCGTCTGCTCGCCGCACAGAACGGATTCGCCGACCGTGTCGAGTTCATCAACAAACCCTCGACGCATGTGGTCCTGCCTGAACGCGTGAATGCGATCGTGGGTGACATTCACGATACGTTCGGGCTCCAGGCGAGCGGCCTGACGGCGATGATGGACGCTCGGGATCGGTTCTTGGCTCCAGGGGGCGTCCTGATCCCACGCAGCATCCAGTTGATGGTCGCGCCTGTCGAAGCGCCGGAGATCTATCAAAAGAGGATTGACGTCTGGAACACGCGCGTCCACGGCATTGATGTGTCACCGCTGCGGGCGCTCGCCGTCAATCAGCCCGGGCCCGCACGCGTGGAGCGATCGCAGTTGCTGACTGAACCTACGGCGTTCGCCACGATCGAACTCATGCACGTCTCAGATCCGCACGTTGGCGGCGCAGTGTCATGCGAGGTCACCCGTGATGGGACGATGCACGGGATCTGCGGGTGTTTTGTGACGACACTGGCGGACGGGATCCGGATGGGCAACGTGCCTGGCGATTCGGGCACGACGAATTTTGCACACGCGTACTTTCCGATCGAATCGCCGGTGCGTGTTCGCGCTGCCGATCGCATCGCGATTCGACTGGACAACCACGATGGCATCGCGGTGCGCTGGCAGGCTGACGTGAGGCGAGGGGCCGAGTCGATCGCTCGATTCGACCACTCGACACTGCAGGCCATGGGCCTGTCGATCGAGACCCTCCGCAAGCAGTCTGACGACTATCGCCCTTTGCTGACACCGCTCGGCGCTTTGGAACGCGATCTCCTGGATCGTTTCGACGGCACGCGCTCGGCGGCGGAACTCGAGTCGTGGCTCGCGTCTAGATCGAGATCCGCGCTGCCCTCGTCGCGAGAGGCTGCGGCGTTTCTGAAACAGACGATCGAGCGCTGCGGCTGATGTCTAGCTCGGTCCGAGCAGGTCATCGAGCGCAACCGCGAGACCCGGCATCAAGTCCGTCGTGAGCACGCCATGTCCCTCGCGCGAAAGTTCCGTATCGCGAGGGAACGCCCCATCGGCTTTGCGCCGGAACACCCTCACGACATCAATCTCCGGATCGACGAGCCAGTACTCCCGAACACCTGCGCGCTCGAAGAGCCGACGCTTGATCTGCTCGTCAGTGTTCCGAGTACCAGGAGAGAGAATCTCGACGACCAAGGCCGGGGCGTCCTGCACGTTCTTGTCGGTCAGAATATCCGCCTGATCGATGGCAATGAACAACAGATCCGGTTCGACGACATCCCACCGCGTGAAGACGACGTCGAACGGCGCGACGAAGACTCTCCCGAGACCCGGGCGCTGCCGCAGAAACAACTCAATCGCGAAATGGAGACGGCCAACCAGCACCTGATGACGCGTATTCGGGCTGGGAGTCACGAAGTGCTCGCCGTCGATGATCTCGTGCCGCTTCCCGTCATCAGGGAAGAGCAGAAAATCGTCGTAGGTGAGCCGTGTGTCCTCAGGCGTCGAATGCATAGGCTCCCTTGCCTTCCGGCCCGCATCGTACATCGTCCCTCCTTGATCGGCTATGAGTGCCATCGGCGTGCCATGCCGAAAACCGGCCGTAATTGGGAAAGGACTTTTCAACGGGTCGCAGAACCTGCGTGGTGTGCACGTGTCGGATCGCGCAGGTTCTGCCGCGCGGGGAGTCTAGTTTTCAGAGGGTCGCTCGACGCGATCGATCACTATCACTTCGACCGGCGCACGCACCGACTCGAACTTGAGTCCGATCTGCTCCTGCACCGCGGTGAAGAGCGCGGGCGGCGCATCCGCGGCGCCTGATGGCGCCGGAATCCGCACACCAAAGCTCGCGAACTGCGTTTCGTCCGGCGTCCAGGTCAGCGTGAAATCGTAACGCCCCTGCAGATTCGTCCTGTCCACCACGGGGCGGTCGAGCACGGCCAACTGCATCACTCCGGCGAAATCAGCCATGGTCGCATTGGTGACTGGCAGCACGCCAAGGCCCCTGAACAGCAAGCCAGGAAGGCCATTCGGGTTGTTCTCGTTCTTCGTCATCTTCGGACCGCCAGGCGCGACCACGAGCGCGTATGCCGGCAACTCCCGCGTCTCGCGATGCGTCGTCAGCTTGAAGCGGTCGGCGACCAGCGCCTTCAACATCTCGCGCATCTGGGTCTGGTTCGGCAGGCCCTGCCCCTCTGGTTGACCGGTGATGTCGTACTTGTCCGATTCCATCCACGACGGCGCTCCTACGATCTGGCGCGTGTGAAGGCCGTAAGCCATCGTGACGATGTCGGCGAGGCTGGTGTTGATCGTCAGGACCTGCCGTCCCTTGACCGTGAACAGCTTGCCCTGTGCCGCCGGGTTGCTCGGCTTGATGGTCGCCACTTCGAACACAGCTTTCGCATCGGCCGCCATCGGCTTCGGCGGCTCGGGGATCTTCCATGCGGTGTCGGGGTTCGTCCGGGACAACGACATCGGCAGCGGCTTGTTGCCCTGCGTGAACGTGCCCTTGATCGAGTTTCCGTCCGGGGCAACGGTGCCCTCAAAGGTCACGCCGATGCCGTCGAACGCCAGTCTCAACGTCGTGCCCTGCAGTGCGGCGGAGGTTGCGGGAATACCTTGCCCCAACCCCTGATCGATGAGATGCATCACCGCCTTCAGGCCATCGGCATTGGTGATGAGGACGACGACCCGCAGATCTTTTCCAGCCTGCAGGACTCCCTGCCATTGGCCGGCCATGTTCGGCGCCTGCGCCAGCGCCGAGAGCAGCAGCACCGCCATCGATCGTGTCAGCGTTTGCATGGCCGGTAGCGTAGCACTACCGCTGTAACTGACGTATCAGCCTTCGGCGTGCGCCTACAGGTTCACATGAAGATCGAGCCAGTCTGTCTTCTCGTCGGTGCGTCCCGGGAACCGTCCCCATTCGGCAGCCGCTCCGTTGCCGTTGGTCGCTCGTACACCGTTCTCGAGATCGAGGATGCGGCCACGGCACCGTTCATCGAGGCGCGTGAACAATGACGGGAACGGCATGTCCCATTTCATTTTTTTGGCCGAGTCCCGGTTGACCGGGATCATGGCCGCGAGTGAGTCGCTCGTCATCATCTCGAGCCCTTTTTCTCGCAGCGTCGCATTGTGACTGCCGTGATGGCCCACCTTGTACAGCACCGTTCGCGCCAGCAGGTTCGCCGCCGTCACGGTGCGGGTTCGGCCACCGCCATCATCGACCTTCCACTCGATGCCTTCGTGCCACGACAGCCAGTTGCCGACCTGTGCGTCGCCGGGAAACAGCAGCACCCTGCCAGACGCGATCAATTCGATCGCGAGAACAAGACTGGTGTTGTTGGTGTCCGAATCGAGTTGCAAGGCGAGGCGGCCCGCGGCATCGAGCCAGTCGTGCTCGATACGCCGCCAGTTCTCGCCTTCGAAGCCATAGTTGTCGACGAAGAACTTCCGTTTCTTCGCGTCTTCATCACTGACCCTGAACCAGGAGTCGAATGGCTGTCCATCGCCTGATCCATCGGCGCCATCGAGCGCCGCAAAGAATCCAAGGTCTGCGCTCTCGGCGCCGGCCAGCTCGTATACCTCACTGTTCCGCGTCGAGGGGTCGCTCTTGCGCAACCTCCTCAGATCGCGTGGCGGCCCCAGGACGTAAATGCGCACGCCATCCACGTCAGGCAAGGACAATGGCTCACCACCGGGCTCGAGGTAATTCGGCTCTTTCGGCGCTATCCGTCCCTGGACCCATTCCAGCGCGGCATGCGTGCCACGCTTGCCGGCGACGCCGAAACCACCAAAAAACTCGAGCAGATTGTTGATCCGCGCGGCAGTGCGACGCGCCCCCAGGGATCGTGCGTCAGCGAGCCGATTCGCTGCACCGACGACACGCTTGAGCGCTCGGGCCTTGCGCTCCCGCAACGTCGTCGCGACCGGATCGCCAGGCTTCTCCGTCCAGGCGAGCCACACCTCGTTAATGGTCAGCTGGTCCGCCCCCAACAAATCACGCGCCTGTTCGAAACCCGAGACGTGATCCCAGTGCTCGTGTGTGACGACCAGGACGTCGATGACGCCACCCGTCGCATCGAGAATGTGCTGCGCGGTTGCCGTCATCTTGGTCTTGGCGTCTTGCGTTCCAAGCAGTACGCCGAAGTCGATCAACATGTGGACGGAACGGTTCCGGCCAGGGAACGTCAGCAGGAAACAATCACCGAGCCCCTGACGGAACATCCGTACGCGCACGGAGCTCATCGCATGGTCCTCCTTCGTGCTCAGAAGCGGTGCAGCATCGCAAACGGCTCGCGATCGTCGCTCGCGAGGCGGCCGAAATACGTCGCAGCCAGCGTTCTGTTGCCTTCGTCAAGCGAGTAGGCGCGCTGCCGCGCCTTGCGCGCCTCGTCGAGTTTTTTCTTGATGCTGTAGCGCACCTTGCCGGTTTGCGCGTCGACAACGAGCGTGCATCCGCCGCGGAAGTAGTAGTCGGGCGTCGCTCCAGTCGTTCGATCAGCATCATCGAAGTACTGTGGGATGCGTTGCGTTAGCTCGATCACCCACTGGAAGGTCGGCTTGCCCCACCAGTCGAGCCGAATCGACGGACGCAGTGAGTGCACCTCAAAGCCCAGGTCAGGATCGATGCCGCTCAGGACCACGCTCTCTCGCGACACGCGGGGCTTCAGGTATTCATGAAGGGCGGCGCGCCGCTCGTGCATGAGATCGTGGACGACCTCACGATTCTTCGTCAGCCCCCATGACCGGATGTCACTCGCCCAGTCCTTGACGATCCCGACCACGACCTCCTCGTCTTCGTCGGGCGCGGAGGAGGCCGGACGCCACAGCAGGCCATCGACAGAGAATGCCTGCACACCTTCGGGCACGATCCCTCGACGGCGGAACGCTTCGACGAACGCGACGCGGCGATGCTCTTCGTCGACGGGCTCGTACTCGAAGTCGGCGGTGACGATCGCGCGCAGATAGTCGCCGAAGGTGATATCGACCGGCGGGCAATAGTCGAGCGCGCGAATGCACATCTCCAGGACGACGCGCGCCGACGCCGCAGCCTCGTCAGCGAGGCGATTGACCAGATCGGGGTGCAGGTGTCCTTGCGGAAGCACGCCAGTGCCTTCGCTGGCGATCCGCAGGAGATCGGCGACGCGGCTCTTGTAGATCGCGAGAAAGGCATCGAACACCGCGGCCACGAGCACTGCACCGCGATCGTGCGGTTCGAGATAGCGCTGGTAGTCGCCTGGTGTTGGTTCCCGGCGACGCCACTGCGAGTGCTCGTCCAGCTCGCCGAGCGCGCTGCGAAGCGCGCCGCGCTTGCCGACGGCCTGGCCGAACTGCTGCGCCAGTTCGCCCAGACGGTTCTGGCTCGCCAGATCGCCACGCGTGGTCGCGATCTGGTGACGCAGTACCTCCGGCAGCGTGAAGTGCTGAAACAGCGCCACCAGATCGGCGAAGGCTTCATGAAACGCCAGGACGTCCGGATTGCTCGGCTCGCTGAAGCGCCGATGCATGCCGTCGAGCAGGGCGTGCGTCACCTCGTGCGCGATGATGTCGTGCGACAAACAGGTGAACACCGTGATCCGAGCTGATTCGGAAAAGCCCTCGGCGACCGGCGCCGAGAAATAGCCGAAGAGGATCGCCTTCTTCTCGGGGCTGTAATACGCGTTGGCTTCACGCAGCGCGTGCGGGTACAAACGGAGCCGCTGGACGTATTGCTCGGACGTGACATGGCCTGTCGCATCGCGGATCGCATGCGGCCGCCACAGCGCGAGGCGGCCGAGCGCGTGCTCGAAGATTCGAACCGTTCGCATCGCCACCGCATAGACCATTTGCTGGTGGAATTGCGGATTGCTTTCCGACGGCGGCAGCCCATCCTGCGCAAGGAGAAACTCGTCGTTCAGATCCACCGGGTCGTAGAAACATCCGCTCGCGGAATCGCGATCGATGACTTCGAGATACTCCCCGATCGGACCGGCCCCGAGAATCGATTCGCCCTGCTGATCGCGCTCCCATGGCACGCGGACGATCACCTCATTGATCAGCGACGTCTCGCGCTGGCCGCTGAGGCTCGGGTCGAAGGCGAAGACGCGCAGCCGCCGTTCAGTCGCAGGCCGAGTCGGCGTCATCGTGCCGACCGGCGCCGATGACGCGTGGACCGTGCCGGCCTTTGGCGGAGCGGCGTGCTTCTCGATCAGATAGCGGACGCGACCGCTGTCCGCGTCGACGAGGAGGGTCACGCCATTCTGAGCGGGAGGTTCTGCGTCGGCTTCCTGTTGCGCCTTTTTGCTGCGACGCTTTGGCGCCGGTGTCCGCGGCGCGTCCTGAACAATCTTGATCACCCACTGAAATGCCAGGTCGCCTGCTAACGCGCCGCGCTCGCGCGGGTGAAATGACTGCACCTCGAATGGCTGCGTCAGATCGATCGGACCCAGCCGATCTGCCTTCTCGCGCAGCCATGTGTGGAGCTCGACCTGTTGCTCCTGGAGCAGTTCCCACAGTTCCTGACGCCCTTGCGGCATGTTCCAGGGTGTTCGCTCCTTGGAGAGCTTCTTGACAAAATCGGCGACCACATCCGCCTGACCGGCAGGCGGCACCGGCCACAACAGCGACTCTATCGAGAGCGTGTCCACGCCCTCCGGCAGGATCCCGTATCGTCGGAACGCATCGACAAACGCCAAGCGGTAATTCGAGTCATCGGTCGGGGCGACATCCGCATCTGCGGTTACGACGGCACGCAGGAAATCGCCGAACGTGACTTCGACCGGCGCGATGTAATCAAGCGCGCGCAAGCACATGTCGAGCACCCGCTGTGCCGATCGCGACGCCTCGCGCGCGAACCGGTTCACCAGATCGGGATGCAGATTGCCGTCTGGCAGGATGCCGGTGCCTTTGGTGGCGATACGGCGCAGGTCGGCGACACGTGATTCATAGATTTTTGTCAGCGCATCGAAGACTGCACCGACCAGAATGTCGCCGCGTGCGTGTGGCTCGAACTCCGTCCTGTACGCCTTCGGATTCGCCACGCGTGGCTGCCAGTGGCCCTTCGCGTCGGTGTAGCCAAGCGCATTGCGCAGCCCGTCGGGCTTTCCGACGGCCTCGCCAAACTGCGGCGCCACGGCGCCGAGCGCGCTTCGCACGTCCAGCCGCCCGCGCGTCGCGGCAAACTGCTGGCGCAACACGTCCGACATCCAGAAGTGCTGCAGCAACGAGATGAGATCGGCGAACGCCTCGTGAAATGCGTAGACGTCAGGATTGCGGCCATCAAACGTGATCTTCATGCCGCCAAGCAGCGCGTGTGTCAGTTCGTGTGCGATGACATCCTGCGAGAGGCAGGTGAAGACCGTCGTCCCAGGGAATGCCGCGTTCTCGTCGCCCTGGAAATAGCCGAAGCACAGACCGCGCCCAGGATCCCAGAACGCGTTCGCCACCTTGGACCAGTGGGGATACAGCGTCAGTCGTTTTCGATAGGTGAGGACGGGCGGCACGCCGGGGCTGGCTGGAGTCGTCAGATCTGGAA
>DATCXH010000370.1:0-4583 GCA_036565925.1 Vicinamibacterales bacterium | reverse complement strand
CCCGCGCGGAAGCTGGATGCGCGACATCCCGTTCCGCAGCCCGGACGCCGGCGAAGTAAAAAAAGTCCAGGGCGAGCCCGAGAAGCTTCATTCGTCCGGGCGCTGGTACTCGGCTGAGGATCGGCACGATCGCGACGACGGCATCAACCGTCTGCGGCCATGCGCGCGTGACCGACAACAAAGTATGCAGGAGCACGCGCTTGAGCCATGGCGCACGCGTGAAGCTGCCGAGCTTCAGCTGCCCACGCGTTGCGGGATGCTTCTCGGCCAGCAGGACGGCCGTGCGGCCTTTTGCGATGTTGTCCCGAGCGAGAGCCGCGAAGTCCTTCGTGTAATGCTGGTACGCGACTGCATCCTTGTTGAAGGTGAGCACGACACCGCGTGCACGCAGCCGCCACCACAGTTCGATATCTTCGTTGCCGTAGATGACGAACTGTTCGTCGAAGCCCCCGGACTCGACGAGCACGCGGCGTTCAATCGATAGATTGCCGCTGTAGAAGTCGCGCAGCGCAAACACGTGATGCGGGTCCGCCAGTTGCTGCAGGTGCGCATTGAACTTGTGACGAATATAGGCGGATGCGGCGGGCTCGACACCCTCCTTGACGATCGGCGCCGCGCCGATCACCGCGCGGTGCTCGCCAGACCCATGCGACGACAGGTGCGCGGCGAGGAAACCAGGGGTGGGCTCCATGTCATCGTCGAGCAGCACGATGACGTCACCACGCGCGAGTGCGAGGCCACGGTTACACGCGGCGGCTCGGCCGCGATTCCGCTCCCATTGCGCGACGAGCCGGTACGGCGTCCGACAGGCGTCGACCATCTCGCGCGTGCCATCCATCGAGCCGTCAATGCTGACGACGACCTCGAACTGATCCGCGGGTATCGTCTGCGCAGACAGCGCCTGCAGCGTTCGTTCAACCGACAGGCGACGTTCATACGTTGGGATCACCACGCTGACACGCGGACGGGACTCCATGCTCATGCTCCTCGGTGTCGAAGAAGCGACCACTGCCGGCGGATCGCGGCACGTGCCGTCTGCGCCGCCGAGCTTGCCGTGCGCAGGCGGCATGCGAAGTCGATCAGGGAATCGAATCCCGTCACTGGTACGCGTTGCAGCATGAGGGGATCGTCGTGTGGGCCGGAAAGACCGATGTGGGTGGTGCAGGCGGTGCGATAGCCGGCGTCCGCCACCATTGCGCGTACCGCACGATCGACGGCTCCAAACGGGTACGCGAAATGGACTACCTCGCGCCCGAGCGCGTCCTCGATCACGCGACGCGAGTCCTCGATTTCACGGCGCGCGTCGTCGGCAGCAATCGCCGGCAGATGCGGATGCGTCAGGCTGTGCGCGCCGATTTCAAAACCGGCATCCGCGAGGTCTCGCAGCTCGGCCCAGTCTGCCAACGGCCGTTCGAGGCCGCGCTCTCGCAGCAGCCATTCGCTGGGCCGCCCAACCAGGCCAGCAACGGCGAACATGACCGCCCGAAATCCATGTTCCCTCACGGTCGCACCGGCGTATCGCACGGCATCGCGAAATCCGTCATCGAAGGTGATCACCACGGGCCGAGAGGGGAGCGCGACGCCTGCAGTCCGGTGCGCGATCAACGAGCTCAAGTCGATCGGTGTGTAGTCAGCATCAGCGAGCCATCGCATCTGACGCGCAAACACCTTCGGTGTGACGATGTATTTTCGAAACGCGGCAGGCGTGTCGGACGACACGTCGTGGTACATCAGAATGGGTACCGTCACGCCGGGCATCGCAATTCCTCGTACACAGCCTGCGCGCGGCACGCGTAGGCCTCGGGTGTGTAATGGTCCTGGACGAGGGCGCGGGCCCGACACGCCAGGGCTCGACGCTCGGTTGGTGAGCGGAGGAGTTCCACTGTCGCACGCGCGATGCCGTCTGCGTCTTCTGCCACTCGCAGTGCGGAGAGGCTCGCGGCTGCGTCCAATCCCTCGGCGCCACGGGCGGTCGTGACGACGGCCTTTCCGGCGCCGAGCCCATAGAGCACTTTCATGCGTTGCCCGCCGCCGATCCGGACCGGCGCGATGAGAACAGCGGCTTCATCGAGCAGCGGGGTCAGATCCTCGACGTAACCCGCGAGCGCCACATGCGATCCGGCAAGATGCCGAATGCGGCCGCGCGGATCGCTACCCGCAATCGTGAGCGTGGCGTCGGGATACTCGGCGCGCACCCGCGGCAGGATGTCGTTGACGAGCCAATTGACCGCGTCGACGTTCGGTGGATGCAGGAAGCTGCCAACGAACAGCAGGGAACCGGGACGCTCCCGTGCCGTATCTGCGGCGCGCGGCATCTCGACACAGAACGGGTTCACGCGGACACGAGGTGCGATGTCAGGGGCGATACCTTCGATGGACCTCGCATCGCGTTGCGAGAATACCTGGATGCAATCGAATCGCCTGCACACGTCGGCCTGATGGCGGGGCCATCGATGCCAATCGACTTCGTCGACAATGCTTCGCAGTGGCCGTGGCTCTCGCCAGGCGTGCCAGTTCACAGCGCGCGGACGCATCACCTCGTAGTGCGTCAGTACCTTGGGCGTCGAACGCGGATAGGTGTACGCGCCCAGCGCGAGGTCTTCGACCTGAATGAGATCGAATCGGCGTGTCGCGAGGATGGTGTTCAGCGTGTGCTGCAGTCGCGGTTCGTAGTTCCAGATGGTGCGCTTGGGGTGGCGGCCACACAGCCACGATGCCGCCATTCGCATGCGTCGCAACCCTGTGCCCGGCGTTCGTTCGACGGGATGGATCTCCAGACCCGAGCGACGAAGATCGTCGACCGCCTGACGTTCGCCCTCGTCACCGACGAGGGTCACGAGCGTGATCTCGTGCCGTGAACGCAAGGCACGCAGGAGGCCGTGAAGCAGAACGGGAATCGCACCCCACGAGTGTGGTTGCGGAGGCATGATGGTGACCATCAGGATCCTCACTCCCAGCTCTCCGCGTCTGCGCGTCCGTTCATGGCTGCGGGGCGTGCGGCGGTGCCACTGCCACCCCATCGTTGCCGGTATGCGCGCCGCAACGTGTATGACGGATCGATCAGGGCCGCGGCGCTGAAACATGCGAGCGCGCGGGAGAACTGCCGTTCGCCATACAGCAGCGCCGCACGCCGGTACGCGCGCTCGACCAGATCGCGCCGCCGCTCCCGCCAGGTCGGCGGGTGCTGACGCAGGAACTCGTCCCAAGTCAGGTCGCGTCCCTGATCGCGCGCGATCAGCCGCTGCCGCACGAAACGCGCGGCCCTGTTGATTTCGCGCCGCCGTCGCGCCATCAGGCTGCGTCGATGAATGCGTACGGATCCAAGCGTCGATGGAAGACACACCATCTGGCCGTGCCTGGCGAGTCGCGCATACAGATCGAGATCCTCGGACCCTTGCGTCCCGAGGAACTCCTCGAATCCGCCGACCGCGTCGAAGGCGCTGCGCGGTGTCATCAGACTCGGAGTCGGGAATGGGAACAGTTCGCCGCGAGCGATCGCGCTTTGTTTCTGCGCGTCGATCAGTTCACCCGTCGTCCCGAGGACCCGGCCGGTGCTCGAGATGTAGCGCATCCGACAACCGACGCCGACCACCTCCGGGTGCGCGTCCAGAAAACGCGTCTGCACGGCGAGCTTTGACGGATCCCACACGTCATCGGCGTCGAGAAAGGCGATATAGCGCGCCGAGGGAGCGGCACGCACACCGGCGTTGCGCGCATGTGACGGTCCGCGATTCGGCCCGGTGATGACCGTCACGCGTGCGTCAGCACACGACCGGGCAATCCGCAGTGTGCCGTCCGTCGACCCATCGTCGACGATGACGAGGTGGAAGGACTCGAGCGACTGCGCAAGCACTGAGTCCACGCATTCAGCCAAATACGTTTCAGCTTGGTACGCGGCGATCACGACCGTCACGTCAACGGCGTCGCCGGTCTGCTTATGCGCATCGAGCTGCCGCGCCATCGCAGGCCTCCTCTATAGCCGTTTTCAACACGCGTGCGGCGGCAGCGGTATCGAGCATGGGATCCTGACGATCGGAAGGGGAGTCGCAGAAGTGCGACATCGCCCGGCCAATGCGCATCGCGGTCGATGCCGAGTCGGTCGGGCGAACGAGGACGACGCGTTCTGGATCGGTCGTGCACGCCGCGATTGTTTCGGGGCCACCATGCGCGAGCACCACGACTGGTGTTCCGACCAGCATCGCTTCGGCCAGCGCCAGCCCGCCTTCCTCGCGCAACCCGGTGAACACGGCACCTGCTGCCGTACGCAGCGCTTTCAAGACCTCCTCACGTGGCTGCGGACCGCGAAAGTGCGTTCGTTCCGCGATACCAAGACGCTCGGCGAGACGCTCGAGAAACGGACGCTCTCTGCCGCTGCCGATGATGTCGAGATGTACGGTCTCGTCTGCGTGACGCAGCGCCTCCACGGCCAATCGTGCGCCCTTGCGGGTATCGAGCGCTCCAACGAACACACAATGACGTCCGCGATGCGCGCGCGCGCGTCCATCGTTAGTTACGTTGGGCAACTCGGCGAACAACGCATGATTGAGCACCAGCGCGGAACGGCGGAGTGAGACCGGCAGCCG
>DATCXH010000085.1:0-4103 GCA_036565925.1 Vicinamibacterales bacterium | reverse complement strand
GCTATCGCGGCCGAGATCAGGGGTGAGGCGCTCAACGGTTCCGCGTTCGAGGTCCTGGATCCAGACGTCGTATTCGCCGCCTGCACTGTCGTGAAACGCGAGGCGCCGGCCGTCAGGCGAGAGTCGCGGCACCATGTACTGGTGATCGCCCGGTCCTTTGATCGCCACCTCAACCCCGTTGCGATCGACCCACACAGGAACGCGCGATACCGCGCTGGCGGGGACATACACGAGCGTGCCGTTCGTGGCGACATCCAGCACCGCATTCAAATTGCCGATCAGGGCAAATTGCTGGAGCACCGGCACAGGCCGGCCTCGAATGGTTCTCGACGTCACGTCGAACGGCACGGCTTGGAGAATTCCGTCGGCCGAGTAGATGAGATGTCCGCTCTCCACGTAGCGTGCATGGCTGGCGCCTCGAACGAGGACCTTCCACGTACCTGTGGGAATGTCGAGGATTGCAATCTGTGGGAGACCACCGGTGTTGGACGTGATCGTAAAGAGCACGGCCCCATCGTCGGGCAGGCGAGCCGGCAGTACGTGATCGCCATCTCCCTGCTTCGGATCGGGTTTGGTCAGGACCGTCACCTCGCCGCCGCTCGCTGCGACCCTCTGCAGGCCTGTCGCCCCTTCCGCCGTTCCAAAGATGACGGTGTCATCGGCCATCCACGTGGCGCCACGCAATGGGGCATCGAGCGACGCGATCGTGATCGGCGATCCTCCGGACAGGGACACTCTCATCAGTTCATTGCCGCGATCGAGGTAGCCGACCGATTGACCGTCGGGTGAGAAGAAAGCCGCGCGGATGCTGTTCCCGCTGGCAAGCGGACTCGGTTCGAGGTCGTCGAGGGCTCGCACCAGAAGCTGCCGCTGGCTGTTGTCGACGTACGCGACGCGCGTGCCGTCCGGGGTGATTGCGATGTCGGTCGTTGCCCCAGCACGACCCGCCACCAGAATCGAGGTTCGAACGACGCGCGGCGCTTCTGGTCGCAGCGCCCACCATGTGACTCCAGCTGCAATCACGGCTGCGGTGACGACGAGGGCCACTGGCATCGCGACACGCTTCCAGAGTGCGCGCGGCCGCGGCGGCTGCGGCGACGGGGCGATCGCGTGAGAGAGTTGCGCCGATTCCTCGAGCAGAATCAATGCCGCTGCGATATCGCCGGTACGCTGTCGCGGATCTTTGGTGAGACACCGTCGCAGAAGGACGCGCATAGCCGGGGGCAGCGTCGCGGGCAGCCGGCTCCAATCGGGTTCGACTTTCAGGACGTTGGCGAGCGTATCGGCGATGTCGTCACCTTCGAATGCACGAGTGCCGGTGAGCATCTCGTAGAGCACGCAGCCGAAGGCCCACACGTCGGAGCGTTTGTCCGCCGCTCGCCCCTTGGCCTGCTCCGGTGCCATGTACGCCGCGGTACCGAGCAATGCTCCGACGCCGGTCATCAGCGCGGGACTCGTGATAGTCGGGGACAGAGAGGTCGTTGGCATCGCCCGTTCGGATTGATCGCCAAGCTTGGCGAGTCCGAAGTCGAGCACCTTTACGTCGCCTGCGCCGGTGAACGCGACATTCGAGGGCTTCAGGTCTCGATGCACGACGCCCTTGTCGTGGGCGGCCTGGAGCGCAAGCGCGATCTGACGTGCGATCCCGCTGGCTTCGTCGAGCGGCATTGGGCCGCGGGCGATGCGCGCCGCGAGCGTTCCGCCTTCGGCAAGTTCGAGGACCAGAAAGCGCGCATCCGGGAGTTGTTCGAGTCCGTAGATGGCGCCGATGTGTGCGTGATTGAGCGAGGCGAGCAGCTGTGCCTCGCGCTGAAAGCGCGCGACACGTTCGGGGTCATCGGCAAGCGACTGCGGCAGAAATTTGAGGGCGACGTCGCGGCCGAGCGTGAGATCGCGTGCGCGATAGACCTCGCCCATTCCGCCAGCGCCGAGCAGCGAGAGGATCTCGTACGAGCCGAGGACGGTGCCTGAGACCATGGGACTACGCAATCAGGAATCCGGAATCAGGTATCGGTGATGCGCCCAGCCTGATTCCCGGTTGCTGATTCCTTAATTCAACGCGAACACGAAGAGATAGCTCGAGTTCTCCAGCTTGTCCCAGTTCACCGGATGCAGATGGCGTCCACCAGCCTGCACGGCGAGATACTGCTTCGGGCCGATCGAGTAGGTGACCGGCGCGCCCTTGAGCGGCGTGCCGACGTTGAAGCGCCACAACTCCTCGAGCGTCTCGTCGTTGTAAGCCACAACCCAGCCATCCTGCAGGGCGGTGAACACCAGTCCGCCGGCAGTCGCGAGCGCACCGGAGCGAATCTCGATCTCGGTCACGGCCTTGGCGAGGACTTTGTGATTCACCGCGTCGAATGCCGTGAGCGAACCGTAATAGAGATCGCTGCTGTACTGCCGCTGCTGGCTCGTCTTGTTGTCGATGCCGCCATCCTTTGACAGCACACCGACCGCGGCACCGTTCTGCGAGAAGCAGCCTTCGGTGCCCACGCCGTACGCAATCTTCTTCACCGGGTTGTAGGCCATCGGCTGATGCGCGACGCCGCCGTGCCAGGTCGGGCACGTGCGTTTCTTCGGATCACCTCGCAGCGCGCGTGCCGCGGGGTTGTAGACCTGCACGTCGAGCTTCGGGTTGTAGTCAACGGGTTTGCCGGTCTCCGGATCGATGCCTTTGGTCCAGTTGAGATCGTTCACGTACTTCTCGGCAGCGATGAACCGTCCGTTGGTGCGATCAACCGTATAGAAGAATCCGTTGCGCGCGTAGTGACCCACCACCTTTCGCGCCCTGCCGCCAATCGTCGTGTCGTAGAGCATGAACACGCCCGCCTCGTCGTAATCCCACGAGTCGCTCGGCGTGTACTGGAAGTACCACGCCATCTTGCCGGTCGCGACGTTCAGCGCGACGACAGAGTTGGTGTAGAGGTTGTCGCCGGGACGGAACTGCGGGTCGTAGATCGGGACGGGGTTGCCGGTGCCGAAGATGTAGAGGTTCTGCGCCGCGTCGTACGAGCCGGTCTGCCACACGCCGCCGCCGCCGGTCTTCCACGCGTTGTGATCGTCTTTCCACGTCTCGCTGCCTGGCTCGCCCGGCTTCGGCACCGTGTACCAGCGCCACAGCTCGTTGCCGGTATTGACATCGAGCGCGGCGACCCAGCCGCGCGTACCGGCGTCGCCAGCGCCGTTCTGGATGAGGACCTTGCCGTCGGCGACGAGCGGCGCTGCCGACAGTCGCTCCTCACCGCCGAACTCGTTCTTCCCGGCGATCTTCTTGTCCCAGATGATCTCGCCGTTCTCACGATTGATGGCGATGACGCGGCCGTCGGGGAGATTCGCAATCACCTTGTCTTCCCACAGCGCGATGCCGCGGGTGCGTGAGGTGTTGCCTTCGTGTGGGACACCCGGGTCAGCGACCCAGGCGAACTTGCCGCGATTTGGATCGCGCGCGTCGATTTTGTAGATCGTGCCCCAGCCGTCGCTGGTGTACATGAACCCGTTGTCGATGAGTGGGTTGATCTCGTTCTCGGGGCCGTTCTGCCCGACGTCCTGCATCCCGCCGAGCGCCATCGCCCAGACCATCCGCATGTTCTTCACGTTTTCGCGGTTGATTTGCGTGAGCTTCGAGTAGCGCAGCGAGCCGTAGTCGCCGTTCATGAGCAGCCAGTTCTGCGGCTCGTTGGCGGCGTTGATCAGGCGGTCCTTGTTGACCGTCAGCGAGTACTGCGCGGTAAGCGTCGCGGCAGCCGTGATAAGAGCGGCGGCGCAAGCGAGCGTGGTCAGCCTTCGCGGATGATGGCGCATGATGGGCCCTCTTCTGGAGTGGGGGCAATACTACAACAGCCTTCGGGGAGCGCTCTTCACCTGTCTTGATCAACGCAGAGATCGCAGAGATCACACAGAAAAAACCACATGATGCGTTCCAGTGGCGGGCGCCGTGCTACGCGCGGCGGGGACTGAGACGGGGCCGGAACGTGAATGCCCCAGGGAACGAAGGCAGGCATTCATGAGTCCGGTCTGTGGCCGTTGTGACCGCTGTGTTGAGATCCTCGGTGACCTCCGCAACGCGTTCGACACTCTGACTCTCGCAGGTTAGGATGGAAAGT
>DATCXH010000002.1:0-4240 GCA_036565925.1 Vicinamibacterales bacterium | reverse complement strand
GAGCGGCAGTTCTGGCGGCAGCTTGCGAGCGAGCAGACGCGGATCGATCGGCCAGTGCGCGAACAACAGGTCGTGCCAGGTCTGGGTCATGATCCATGGACTATCGGGGACAGGCCATGGCCGATGCACGGTGTGTGCGAGAAGCTCGTTGGGGTCTGGAAAGTCGGTCACTCGCGCGACGCGGGAGCCGCAGGCCTCAGGTTGTTGTAGACCGCTTCGACGAACTGATCTTTCGTCCAGCCCGGAGCGCTGCCGTACAACCCGTCGTACTCCATGGTCGGATTCGCGGCTTTCACCTGGGCGAGCGTCAAGCCACGCTTGACCATGTCCTGGATGCGGTCGCGGATGATCGTGACCATGTCCCGGTACTCGACGAGATCGGCTTCGTCCGAGATGCGTCCATGGCCGGGCACGAGCATCGTCCCGCCTTCCGTTTTCTCGCCGGCAATCACCAGTGCGAGAAGCTGGTTCAGTCCATCGAGCACGCCGTTGATGTGACCACCGCGCTGCGTGTCGATCACCGGATAGCTGACCGTCGAATACAGATCGCCGGTGGCAATGACGTCCGAGCGTCGGAAGAACACGAGCGTATCGCCGTCGGTGTGCGCCGACGGCACGTGCACGAGTTGTACGCCCTCGCCGTTGTAGAAGAACTCTTTTCGGGATCCCGAAAACGTCGCCGTCGGCCACGCCGTCACCGGGAAGGGTGCAACCGCACCCGCCGGCGCACTCATGCGATTCAAGGTCTCCTCGTGCGCGATGATTTCGGCACGCGGGGCCGCATTGCCGGCACCAACCTGCGCGACGCCGCGGCCGGAGAGCGGAACGCCTGATGCGCCGATCCGCTCATTGCCACCCACGTGATCCGCATGCGCATGCGTGTTGATGATGTAGCGCACCGGTCGAGGGGTGACTTCACGAACTGCCGCGAGAACGCGCTCGGCATTTTGCGCCGTCCCCGTATCGACGAGGATCGAACCGAGATTCCCCGATTGCACCACCACGTTCGATCCAGCACCGAGGACGACATGCACATTGCCCTGCACATGCAGCGTGCGCAACGCCGTTTGATCGCGTCGCGGCGCTGCGTTCCCTTGTGCCTGGCCAGAGGTTGACGTCAACGCGCCGACGACGATCGCTACGGCGACAACAGAGACAGGCAGCAACTGCGATCCGCGAGTCATCACGTCCGGCGCCTCATTGTCCCTGCCGCCGCGGCGCGGCCGCGATCGGCATGGCTTTCACCTTTTGCATGTACTCGGGATACATCGTCTGTGCGCCACCGCGCGTCGGATCGACGGGAAGGCCGTGCTGAGCGGCAAACTCGGTGAGATACGGATTCTGACCCGGCAGATAGTGCGGCACGTACGCGGGATCACGACCGGGCACTTCATCATCGGCCTGACAAAACAGCCAGGCCTGGAACGCATTCGGCCCACCCACGTCGAGCATCAGATTCGTCGTCTTCACGAGCGGCTCCTCGAGGAAGACTGGATCTTCGACGATGCTCAGTTGAGTGAGGATGTTGCCGTGACGGAAGAAGTACTCCGTCATCGTCGTCCTATCACTCATGGGAAGCCCGTTGCGACGATGCCATCCCTGTTTGATGTGTGTCGTCCGCACCTTGAGCGTGCGTCCGATCCATTCGCCGGTCGAGAATCCCATCCAGGTGTGCGGCGCTTCTTCGGGCGGGTGCTCACGGCCGTCCAGCCAGATGACGCGTTCCTGCGCGTAGGTGCTGAGGAAGTGCCTGATCGCGATCACGTTCTGCGTGCCGGGATCGATGTCCTCCGTGATGCGGACGCGGATTGGCCCGCGGTAGATGTAGGGTGACACGTGAGCACGGCACTGATGCTCGGGCAGCGTCAGCCGTGAGGCATCCCAACTATCGGCGTACTGTCGCCCGGCGGCGTTGATCGGGATGCCGAGATAATCGCCGAGCGCAGGTCCCGGCCCGCGCTCGGGTTGGTCCTCATGATAGAAGTTGGCCCAGTCGCCGCTCAGAAAACTCTGAGCGAACGCCGGTGCAGCCAGTGCAAGAACCAGCAGTTGTGCCAGCAGCGCGCGCCGGGCGATCATCGGGTGGCGCCCGCACCCTTGCTCAAGTCTCGATACACCGCCTCGATGAACATCGCCGTCGTCCATGGGCCGGTATCGGATCCGTAACGGCCATCGTAGTCGAGCGTCGGCTTCGCGGCCTTGACCTGCTCGAGCGTCATCTTCTTCTCGACCATGTCCTTGATACGGTCGCTGATGATCTGCAGCATGTCGCGGTACATCACGACGTCGTGCTCGTCGGATATTCGGCCGTGGCCAGGGATGACCCACGTGCCGCCGAGCGCGAGGGACTTGCTCGGCACGGCGAGGTCCAGAATGCGATTGAGCCCGTCGATCGTGCCCTGCACGCTGCCACCGGCAGCGACGTCGATCTTCGGATAGCTGACCGTCGAGAACAGATCGCCGGCAACGATCACATCGGAGCGGCGGAACATCACCAACGTGTCGGTATCGTCGAGTGCTGCCTCGTCGTGATACAGCATCACGGGCTCGCCGTTGAACGGGAAGTCGCGCTTGTCTTCAAAGTAGGTGTTGAAGGGTCGCGCCGTATCGGGCACGCCTGCCTTGCTCATGCGCGCCGACGCGTTCTCGTGCGCAACGATTGCGGCCACGTTACCGTTGACGGTGCGCCCCGCCTTCGCAAACGGCTCGTTGCCACCAATGTGATCCGGCTGTGCACCGGTGTTGATGATCCAGCGGATCTCCTTGGTGGGGGCGAGCTGCTTGATCGCGGCCAGGACCTTGTCATTCGCCGTACCTGATCCCGTATCGACAATCAGGATCCCGTCTTCGCCAACCTGCACGGCGATGTTCGCGCCCGCGCCGACGATCATGTGCACGTTGCCTTGCACCGGAACGGCCTTCACGTCGCCTGCGGCGACACGTTGCGGGAGATCTTCCGGCTTGAAGCCGCCGTTCTTCGCGGGATTCGTGGCAAGTCGGGGTGCGCCAGGTTTCCAGTTCGGAAGCAGCGTCTCTGCTCCGCCGCGAACGCCTTCCTTCGGCATCGCGTGCTTGGCCTCGAACTCACCCAGCCACGGATTCTGCCCCGGCAGGTAGTGGGGGACCTCGTTCTTGTCCTTCGGCAGCTCCATCGCATATTCGCAGTTGTAGAGCCAGTTCTGATTGCCCCGCTCCATCTGCACGAATTCCTGGCTACGGATGTAGGGCTCGGTCAGATAGACAGGGTCGGTCGCGATGGTGACCTGCGACAACAGGTTGTCGTGCCGAATCCAGTGCTCGACGACGACGGTGCGGTCGCTGGCGGGCATACCGCCACGACGGAAGTACCCGGCTTTGATGTGCGAGGTCGTGATGGTGAGCGTGTCGCCGTTCCACTCGCCAGTCGAGAAGCCCATGTAGGTGTGCGGTGCGTATTCCGGCGGATGCGGCCGTCCGTCCATCCAGATGGTTCGTCGCTGCTGATAGGTGCCGAGGTACATCTCGATCGAGACCAGTTCCTGCGTGTCCGGATTCTTCTCTTCCCAGATGCGGAACTGGTTCGGTCCGAAGAACATGTATGGCAGCGTGTAGGGCGCGCACTGATGTTCGAGTACCGAGTGACGCGCGACGTCCCAGCTGTCGCCGAACATCCGTGCGGCATCGTTGATTGGCAGCCCGCTGAAATCGCCGGGTTCCTCACCCGGCACGCGATCCGGCTGGTCTTCGTGATACCGACCGGACCAGTCACCAACAAAGCTCACCTGCGCGAACGCCGGCGAGGCTCCGATCACCAGGACGACAGCTGCGAGAATCAGGCGGTTCATTTCAGTACCTGTGTCTTGGACGTCGTGCTCTGAAGATGCTCATTGAGATCGGGCAGGCACGACACTTCTTGAATGTCTTCGTCGATCACGCGGTTGAAGCGCTTCGTGCTCTTCCACTCGCCTTCCCAATGTTCCGGGTCGGTCATGGTGTATTCGATCTCGAGCTGCGGGCCCGCCATCTTGAACCGCTCCACGATGTGCAGCTGTTCGCCGGCAGGAATCGCTACACCGCCCTGATCCATCCAGTGGTGATCGCCGCGAAAGCCCACCGTATCGACCACGAGCGTGTCGCCCTCCCACGTACCGATTGACTCGCCGTTATAGGTCCTGACGATGATGTCAGGGTCGGTGTGCTTGCGGCCATCCGTATACACGATGCGAACGCTGTTCATGAAGCCGCTGATCATGTAGATCGC
>DATCXH010000026.1:0-2348 GCA_036565925.1 Vicinamibacterales bacterium | reverse complement strand
CCCAAAGCCCCAAGTCTTCATATGGACAACCGATCATCAATTCTGCAAGGAACCCTCGATCTGATGGTGCTCAAGACCCTCGACGCGATGGGGCCGATGCACGGCTACGGCCTGGCGCGTCGCATCGAGCAGATCAGCGAGGACGCGCTGCTGGTCAATCAGGGCACGATCTATCTCTGTCTCATCCGCCTCGTGCAGAAGCGCTGGATCTCCGCGAAGTGGGGCACATCTGAGAACAATCGCAAGGCGAAGTTCTACGCGATCACCAAGGCTGGACGAAAGCAGCTGCAGGCTGAGGCCAGCAACTGGGAGCGGCTGTCCGGCGTCATCGGCCGGCTGCTGCGTCTGTCGCCGAGCGCGTAAGTCATGTTCGGATCGTTCATGCGGATGCTGGCGCGCGTGCTCGCGGTGCTGACCAGACGCCGCGACGATGAGGATCTCGAGCAGGAGCTCGACGCGCATCTCGGCATGCTCGTCGACGACTATCGCCGCAGCGGTCTGAGCGAACGCGACGCACGGCGGGCGGCGTTGGTGGCTGTCGGCGGCCGCGCCCAGCTTCGCGAGGAGCACCGCCGCACACGCGGCCTGCAGTGGCTCGAAGACCTCATCGTTGATCTTCGCTACGCGTGTCGTGCGTGTGCGCGCCAACCCGGATTCACCATGACGGTGGTGGTGACGCTCGCCATCGGCATCGGAGCCAACACCGCGATGTTCAGCGTCGTGCGTAGTGTTCTCCTTGAACCACGTCCCTATGCGAATCCGGATCGGCTGGTGACGGTGAGCGAACTCTGGCCGCAGCTTCCCGGGCCGCGACCAGTATCGATGCTCAACTATCAGGACTGGGTCGGCCAGAACACCGTGTTCGATCGCATCGCCGCCGTGTCGTGGGGAAGCGTCACGGTCAGCGGAGTCGGCGAATCCGTCTATGTCAACGGATCAACCGTCTCACCCGCGTATTTCGACGTGTTCGGTCTGCGCGCCGCTCTGGGACGAACGTTTCTACCCGGTGAGGATCAGCCCGGCCGCGATCGTGTCGTGGTGATCGGGCATCGTCTCTGGATTTCGCAGTTTGCGGCGAATCCGGCGATTGTCGGAACCTCAATCCGTCTCGATGGACAGAGTTACACCATCGTCGGCGTCATGCCGCCGCACTCGAGCATCGAGTTCCTCGATCCACAGATCTGGCGTCCACTCACGTTCGACACGCTTCCACCCCGCGGATCGCGAACGTTGCGTCTGGCCGTGGCGAGGTTGAAGCCGGATGTCACTCGCGCCCAGGCACAGACGGAGATGCAGGTCATCTCGAAACGGTTGGCTGCCCAGTATCCCGAATCGAACCGCGACTACGGCGTCGTCGTCGAGGCGCTCACCGGTCCCGTTGGACCGAACGTTGAGACATCGTTGTATCTGCTGTTCGGGGCAGCGGGTCTGGTGTTGATTATCGCGTGCGTCAATCTTGCTGCGCTCGCGCTCACGCGAGGAGGGACACGCAGGCGCGAGTTGGGCATTCGGCTGGCGCTTGGTGCCACACGAGGCCGGTTGATGCGTCAGTTCCTGACCGAGCATCTCGTGCTTGGCATGTGCGGTGGTCTTGTTGGAATCGCCCTCGGCTATGGGCTCATGACAATCATGAAGGCGGCCATTCCCACGACCGGTCTGCGCGCCGCGTTCCCTCCAGACACGGTGATTGGCGTCGATGGCTGGGGCTGGCTGTTTGCCGTAGCGCTCTCGGCTATCAGCGGGCTCTCGTTTGGGTTGGCACCAACCATCGTCGCGACACGCCAGTCTCTCACTGCGGCGATCACGCCAGGCGGAGGTCCGCTGATGGCGTGGAGTCGTGCACGCGGCCGCCACTTCCTTATCGCGGTCCAACTGGCTGGGGCGTTCGTTCTCGTCGTCAGCGCCTCAGCGCTCGTTCGCGGATTCGTCGCGCTGAGTGCACGCGTCGAGTCTGGCTTTACGGCGACGAACGTACTCACGGCACAACTCCCGACACCATACAGGCGGTTCGAATCCGCTGTGGCGCTCAACGCTCATCTCGACGAGATCGCGAGGCGCATTCGGTCGCTGCCAGGGACGCGCGATGTGGCGTTTGCTGATTCGTTGCCTACACAAGGTGCCTCGTACCTGACGCGGTTTCAGATCGTCGGTCGGGCCACGGACCAATTTCTGCGTCGGCCGCTCGGCGGTTTCAAGGTGGTAAGTCCCTCGTACTTCCAGGCTGTCGGTCTTCGTCTTCTTGCGGGCCGTGTCTTGGACGACGGCGACCGCGACGGTGCGCCATTTGTCGTTGTCGTCAACGAGACGCTGGCGCGCACGCACTTTCCCGGAGCATCGGCGGTCGGCCA
>DATCXH010000650.1:0-7012 GCA_036565925.1 Vicinamibacterales bacterium | reverse complement strand
TGGATTCGCGAGGGTCGGCCGACGAGCCGCGGCGAAGAGACGCGAGCGCCGGCCAGCTTCGTCGCGTCGCCGCGACCGGAGATGCGCGTCAACGTGGACGAGGTGAGCGCACAGCTCGGCAAGCCGACAACGCTGCTGGTCGACGCTCGAGCGCCCGAACGCTACGAGGGTCAGACCGAGCCCATTGACCGTGTGCCCGGTCACATTCCCGGCGCCGTGAACCGGCACTACCGATCCAATGCCGGTGACGATTTCACGCTGTTGCCGCCTGAGGAACTGCGCAGGGAATTTCTCAGGGTGCTGGGTTCACACCAGCCGTCGCAGGCGGTGATGTATTGCGGCTCGGGTGTGACGGCCTGTCAGAATCTTCTCGCCATGACGCACGCCGGCCTCCCCGGCGCGCGGTTGTACGCCGGCTCATGGTCCGAGTGGTCGGCCGATCCGGCACGACCGGTCGAAAAAGGTCCCACCCGCACGTAAACCCCGCGCCTGCGTCCTCCGTCCAAGATGGCCGGAGGATGCTATGCCCCCCTCGACTACGCTCAGGGCAGGCCGCTTGTTGTTTGTGACCGCCCTGCTGCTGACTGCCACTGCGACGGTTGTACCTGCCCAGCGAGATCGCGACCGCCCGTTCGGGCTCTCTCAGGATGATTGGTGCCGTGAGGCTCGGCGCGTCGACTTCTGTGAAGTGCGCGAAGAAACCCTGCGCAACCAGAACACGATCGACCTCGACGCCCGCGGCAACGGTGGCGTGTACATTCGCGGTTGGGATCGGTCCGACGTTCAGATGCGCGCGCGCGTGACCGTTCGGGACGATAGCCGCGACGCCGCGACGCAGGTCGCAAAGCAAATTCAGATCACCACGATCGGAGGCCGCATCCAGGCCGATGGTCCGCGCGACCGTCGCGACCGCGGTTCGCGAGACTGGGATGACGAGCGCTACTGGTCGGTCGCGTTCGAGCTCCAGGTGCCGCGCAAAGCCGACATTCGCGTCGACGCGACCAATGGTGGCATCGTCGTCGAAGACGTGCGCGGCCGGATTGATGCACGCACGGTGAATGGCGGCATCGTGCTCGGCGACGTGAACGGCGACATCAGAGGCGAGACGGTCAACGGTGGCGTGCGCGCCGACCTGACCAGCGAGAAATGGGACGGACCGGGATTGGAATTGAAGACCGTCAACGGCGGCGTTCGTCTGGCTGTGCCAACAGGGTTCTCAGGTGAGCTCGATGCCCGTACGGCCAACGGCGGCATCTCGGTGGACTTCCCGATCACAATCAGTGGATTGATCAACAGCCGTCGGCAGATCAGAGGCACGCTGGGTTCGGGCGGTGCCAGGATCAGTCTCTCCGCTGTCAACGGCGGGATCTCGATCTCGCGGCGATGAGCACAGTCCGGCGGAAGCCCGACACTACAGTGTGCTTCGGCGGTCAAGTTACTATGGGTACTTGACCGCACGAGCTCTTATCCTCGTTGTCCTGCTTGTTGCCGCGGTTTCCGCACAGAACGGCACCGCCTTCGATCGCCCGTCAGCACAGCGCGAGACGCTCGCCCTGCTCAAGGAACTCGTTGCGCTCGACACGCAGAATCCACCCGGCAACGAGGTCATCGTCGCGCGTCATCTCGATCGCTTTCTGAAAGGCGTTCCCGGCATCGAAACGCGGATTCTCGATCCTGGTGACAGCCGCGCCAACTTCATCGCGCGGCTTCGCGCGACCAAGCCGACGAAGCGAGCCGTGCTCGTCATGGGCCACATGGACGTGGTCGGGGCCGACGCGTCGAAATGGACCTCAGCGCCGTTTCAACCGACCGAGCGAGACGGTTATTTGTATGGGCGAGGCACGATCGACGACAAAGGCGCGCTTTCCGCGACGGCCGTCGCCATGCGACTGCTTGCGGCCCAGCGGGACTCGCTCGATCGCGACGTCATCCTGCTCGGCACGGCCGCTGAAGAGGGCGGCGATCAGGGCATCGACACCGTCCTCGCCAAGCACTTCGATCTGATCAAGGATGCAGAGTTCGCGCTGAACGAAGGCGGTCGCGTCCGCGCCCGCAACGGGAAGGTCTTCTCGATCAACATTCAGGTGACCGAAAAGATCTCGTACGTCGTGACGGCGACTGCTCGCGGCACATCGGGCCATGGATCGGTGCCGTTGCCGGACAATCCAATTGCAGCGCTCTCGCGCGCGCTGTCGCGCGTGCACGGCTCGAAACAGCCGGCGCGAGTTGGTGACATCACACGCGCCTACTTCAGCGGGCTGGCCAAGGTCGAACAGGATCCGGCCATGCGACAAGCGATGCAGATTATTGGCAGCGCTCGCACGCAAGCCGAGATCGACAAAGCCGCTCTCGTCCTGAGCCGTGACCCGACACACAACGCAGTGCTGCGCGACGCGGCGTCGATCACGATGGTGAGCGGAGGAATTCGGGCGAACGTCATTCCGTCGGAGGCGACCGCGACACTCAACGCGCGGATCCTGCCCGACAGTGACATCAAAGCCTTCGTCGCCGATCTGAATCGGATTGGCGGTGAGAAGCAGGTGACGTTCGCGATTCAGCGCGAGCCGCAGAAAGCGCCACCCGTGTCCGGTACGAAGACGCCGCTTTACCTGGCGATGGAGTCGGTCGGGATTGCGATGGCTCCTGACGCCGCGGTCGTGCCGATGCTCTCGACCGGCGCGACCGACGGGGCCGCTCTCCGCGCCGCAGGCATTCCCACTTATGGGGTTCTGCCGTTGCCGCTCGAGCAGGAAGACGAGCTCCGCATGCATGCGGATAACGAGCGCGTGCCCGTCGCCTCGCTTGGCTGGGGCACCGAGTACCTCTACCGCGTGCTCGCAACTGTCGCAATGCGTTAGGCTATCTGTCTCCGGTCCTTGCAGGGCCGGTCCGCCTTCGCCAAGGCAAGCTACGGCGGGACCGGCTACCTCCGCGCAAGACTCTGTGGATTCACTCGTGACTACTCTCACTCACGAACACTCTCCGTCCATCTGGGAGACCGTCAAGGAAGCCCTCCGCGGATCTCACCAGGACTTCACGAAGGCGCCTATCGGGCGTGCGGTCGTGCTGCTCGCCGTGCCCATGGTGCTCGAGATGCTCATGGAGTCGGTGTTCGTCGTCGCTGACGTGTTCTTCGTGGGCAGGCTCGGCGCCGACGCCGTCGCGACCGTCGGCATCACCGAATCGTGGATGACCATCATGTACGCGCTGGCGATCGGTTTATCGATCGGCGGCGCGGCGACGGTGGCACGACGGGTCGGTGAGAAGGACTCTGAAGGCGCCGCCAAGTCGGCGGTGCAGTCGATCATCCTCGGACTGACGGTCGCCGCGATCTTCGGCGCCATTGGATCGAGCTTCGGCCCACAGATGCTCGCGGTGATGGGCGCCAGCGACGATGTGCTGCGCACCGGGTCGACGTTTTCGCGCGTGATGCTCGGCGGGAGCGGAACAGTCGTCATGCTGTTCCTGATCAACGCCAGCTTCCGAGGTGCCGGTGACGCCGCGATCGCGATGCGCGTGCTGTGGTTCGCCAACGCCATCAACATCATCCTCGGGCCATGCCTGATCTTCGGCATCGGACCGTTTCCGGAACTCGGCGTGGTCGGCGCAGCCATCGGCACGACCATCGGGCGCGGAAGTGGCGTGCTGTATCAGCTCTATCACCTGACCCGGCGCGGGGGACGTCTCGAGATCCATGCGCGCCACTGGCGTTTCGACCTCGATGTGATGCGCACGATCCTGCGCATATCCGGCACTGCGACGATTCAAAACTTCGTGAATACCGCGTCGTGGATGGGACTCGTCCGCATCCTCACCGGGTTCGGCAGCGCCGCTGTCGCCGGCAACACGATCGGGATCCGCGTCATCCTGTTCGCGCTGTTGCCGTCGTTCGGCGTCAGCAATGCTGCGGCAACGCTCGTCGGCCAGAACCTCGGTGCTGGCAAGCCCGATCGCGCCGAAGCCGCGGCGTGGAAAGTGGGTCTCTACAACACGATTTTCCTCGGCGCCATCGGCGTGGTCTTTCTGCTGTTTGCGCCGTTCATCATCAGCTTCTTCACCCACGATCCGGAGGTGGCGGGCTACGGCGTCAGCTGTCTGCGTATTGTCTCGGCGGGATTCCTGTTCTATGGCTACGCGATGGCACTCATCGCCGCCTTCAATGGCGCGGGCGACACGCGCACCCCGACACTGATCGCGCTGGCGTGTCAGTGGTTCTGGGAGATCCCGCTGGCCTGGGCGCTCGCCGTCCCGTTCGGCTTCGGTCCGACGGGGGTGTTCATCGCGGTCACCGTCGCGTTCTCGACGATGTCAGCCGTGACGGCGTGGCGATTTAGAAAAGGAACCTGGAAAGTAAAGCGTATCTAGGGCCGCACGGTGACCGTGAACCCGTCCTGGTTCGGCGCGGCATACTGCCGGTGTTGCCGGATCCTCGAGTAGGGGATCGTCACCAGCGTCTCGTAGTCTCCCTCCGGCTGCGGATGGATTTGCAGCGTCATTTCCTCGCTGGCCGTCGAGAGAGCGCGCGCGACATCGGACTTCGCGAAGCCGATCACGAACACATCACCACTCGGCAGCTTGTGCGTCTCGTAGCTGCGGTATCGACGCACTGTGAAAAGTGGCGCTCCGGTCAAGCCGGGCGAATACGTGAAGCCGTACACCCCGCCAGGCAGATTGCTGACGCTGTTCCCTTCCTCGGCAGCGGCAACGATTCGAACCTGATGCGCAATTCGCAGCGCTTCCTGATCGGCGGTGTCCTTCGTCTCGCTATAAACAACTCGGCTCATTGGGGACCAATTCTATAACTGTTCACGCTTCTCAGTTCCGGCTTCTCGTGTTCAGGTTCGGGGTTACGCCTCAGCAAACGCTAGCGCGTCGAAGAAGCTGTGCGCCAGAACCCCGAACACGAACCGAGAACAGAGAACCCAGAAGAGAACGACAACTGTGTCAGGCGTTGGTGCCGACCTGACACGCGACTCCTGTGCCGCCAATGCCGCAGTAACCGTCAGGATTCTTGTGCAAGTACTGCTGATGGTAGTCCTCGGCGTAGTGGAAAGGCGGCGCGTCGAGGATCTCCGTGGTGACCCGACCGTAGCCGGCGGCGGTCAACCGATCCTGATACGAGGCGCGCGTTGCTTCGGCCGCCTTCTTCTGTTCGGGCGTGTTGGTGTAGATCGCCGATCGATACTGCGTACCGACGTCGTTGCCCTGACGCATTCCCTGGGTTGGATCGTGGTTCTCCCAAAAGAGCGTCAGCATCGCCTCGTAGCTCGTCACCTTTGGATCGAACACGACCAGCACGACCTCGGCATGCCCGGTCATGCCGGAGCACACTTCCTTGTAGGTCGGATTCGGCGTGTAGCCGCCCGCGTACCCGACCGCGGTCGAATAGACGCCTGGCGCCTGCCAGAACTTTCGTTCCGCGCCCCAGAAACAGCCCATGCCGAACACGGCCTGCTCGAGGCCAGGAGGGAACGGCGGTGTGATGCGATGGCCGTTGACGGCATGATGCTCGGGCACCGGCATCGCAGTCTGGCGACCGGGCAGCGCCTGATCGGGCCGCGGCAAACGGAGATTCATTGGAGTGCTGAAGATGGCCATGAAAACCTCACGGTGCGTCGAACGGCGCGAACCTGAACGCGAACGGACAACTGAGAATACAGAAGCCCGAAGGGGGACTCTCATCCTAAGATGCCTGAAGTGAGCACCGAGATTCAATCCACTGACCGGAGGCCCGACGAGAGGAGGCGACCTCTGCCAGAGGAAGGTCCCCTCTCCATCGTCTTCGAAGACGAGTGGATCATCGTGCTCGACAAGTCACCGGGAATTGTCGTCCATCCCACATATAAGAACTGGTCAGGCACGCTACTCAACAGCGTGCTATGGCGTTTTCGCGCCCGCGCAGACGCTCAACCGGGCATTCTCACACGACTCGATAAGGGCACCTCTGGGCTTGTTGTGATGGCCCTCACGCCCGAGGTGCATGCCGCGATGCAACGCGATCAGGCGGCACGCCGCATCGAGAAGGTGTATCTCGCCATCGTGCAAGGCACACCCGAGCCAGCGCGCGGAACGATCGCCCTTCCGCTCGGACGCGACCTCGCCGATCGTCGCCGAGTAGTCGTCACCGATACCGGCGCACCAAGCGAGACACGCTATGAGGTGATGGCGAATCTTCACGAGAACGCCTCGCTCGTTCGTTGCGAGCTGATCACCGGACGCACCCATCAGATTCGTGTGCACCTGTCGTCGCGCGGCTGGCCCATTCTCGGCGACGCGCTGTATGGAGTCAGCAGCCCAGCGATCGCGCGCCAGGCGCTTCATGCCTGGCGTGTTCGGTTGCCGCATCCAATCAGCAAAGAACCGATCGATCTCGAAGCTCCGATTCCCCCCGACATGCGCTCGCTCACCGGGATGTAGAGGTCGGCCTTCAAAACGTCACGTTGTAGAGCAGTTTGAAATTTCTCCCCATCTCTGGCGTCAGATCTTTGATGAGCGAGAGGTGGTTGCGATACAGCTCGTTGGTCGCGTTGTCGAACCGCGCCGTGATCGTGCTCGTCGCCTCACCGCTCTTGAAAGAATACGAGCTGAAAAAACGAAGTAGTTGATAACCGTCAGTCGACGTCTCGGTCGGGAACAGCCTGTCCTGCGTCGCAGTCGCGGTGACCTCGCCCCCGGCCTGGAACGCGTTGCGCTGATAGCGGAGACCGCCGCGGAATCGCAGCGGAGGAATTCGCGGCAGCGGCTCGTCAGTCGCCTTCAGTGTGCCGCGAATGTAATCCAGACCCACTTCGACCGCGATGCCCGATCCAAGTTGGAAGTCGGCATGGGATTCGATGCCGTGCAGAATGCTATCGGCGGCGATGTTCTCAACGATGGGAAATTCATCGGTCGTGACCGCCTCCTGACCGATGCTGCGTGCGGGAAATCTCGCCGCGAATTCCGGTAGGCGACGCTGAAAGTCGGCCTCGGTGATCGGCGCCCGAAACACGTAGTCGCTGATGTCGTTGCGGAA
>DATCXH010001114.1:0-3790 GCA_036565925.1 Vicinamibacterales bacterium | reverse complement strand
TTTGCCGGACTGGGAACGTCTCGTTCGATCGGCACGCCGAGCCGGTCTGCTGGCCCGAATCGCCGGCCTTGCGCATCAGCGAGGTTTGCTCGAGGCCATCCCGCCGGCACCGCGCGCGCATCTTCGGGCCGCACTGACGCTCGCCTCGGCGCAGCACGATGAAGTCAGGCGTGAAGTGAGCCACATCGCGTCGGCCCTGAAGCCGCTCGATGTGCAGATCGTCCTGCTAAAGGGTGCCGCCTATGTGATGAACCGGGAGGCCGCCGCGCTGGGGCGGCTGTTCACGGACGTCGACATCCTGGTGCCGAAGGAGAGGCTCGCCGAAGTCGAGGCCACGCTGATGCTCAACGGCTGGGCCACGACGCACCATTCGGCGTATGACCAGCGGTACTACCGGCAATGGATGCATGAACTGCCGCCGCTTGAACATATTCACCGGCATACCGTGCTCGATGTTCATCATGCCTTGGTGCCGCGAACCGCTCGACTGAGGCCGCCTTCCGTCAAGCTCCTGCAGGCCGCAAGGCCGATCGACGGCATGACGTCGTTGCACGTTCTCCAACCAGCGGACATGCTGCTTCACGGCATGACTCATCTGTTCCACAACGAGGAACTGAGCCACGGGCTGCGTGACCTGTCGGACCTGGATCTGCTGCTGCGCGAATTCGGCACCGAGCCGAATGGATGGACTCGCCTTGTCGATCGCGCCGCGGAATTGGATCTCGAACGGCCGCTCTTCTATGGTTTGCGCTATGTGCGTCGGTTCTGCGGAACGCCGATTCCCGACAAGGTACTGGCCGCCTCCAACTGCGCCGCACCGCCCCAGCTCGTGCGCCACTTCATGGATGCAACGTGGCCGCGCGCGGCGTGCTCAACGACGCGATCGACTCGCACCCTATTCATGAGTGTTCTCGAAATTCTTCTCTATCTGCGCGCTCACTGGATCCGCATGCCGCCATGGATGCTGGTTCGCCACGTGATCGTCAAGTCTATGCGGCGCGAAGCGAGTGCGTCATCGCGAGCATGACGTCGCAACGACCCGAGCCGCGCAATCTTCCGACGATGCCGGCTTCTTCGCTGACGGAGAAGGCGTGTGGATAGAGGGACCTTTCCATCGCGGCAGAGTGAGGGTCGCTGCCGAAGCGATTGGTCTGTTCTCTGGAAAGGTGAAGAAATCCAATCCATCGACGTAGAGGTCAACCCCGTGAAAGAAGCGATCCAGATTCGCCTTGGATACTCCTTCAGGAAAGACCTGGATATTGATCTCCGGGTTGATCCTTGACCATGGACGTTCATACTTCGACCTTCTCCTTCCCCAGATTGGAAACAGACGCTCCCACTTGACGATTGAAATTGGTAGGCTGAATGTATCGGCTACGTGAGATGTACCATGGGGAATATGCTGCGATAGTCTTGCAGTCCGGTGGTAAGTGCCGGGTGCTTGATCGAGCCGATGCGTCTGGACCGATGCACGCCGTTCAACCGACGCGGTGACGCGACAGGACGGCGGCGAGCCCGAGTGACTCACGATTCTCACGAGCGCGCCAGGACTGTGCGAACTGGCGCATGCCGGCCGCTTCTCGCGCAGTAAGGCACTAAGCTTGGGGGGGCGGCCCGTCTCATCCAACCGCCGACATCACGTACATTGTCGGCGCACCGGGCGCTTGAGACGGACACATCTGCTCGGTTGCGCGCCGTTTTTCGATGATCGCATGTTCGGCGTGCGAGTGGCTCTGCGGTTCTCGATCATTTTCTACAGAGGTTGCTGATGAAAGCTTTTCAAGAATCGCCGAAGCGGCTTATCTGCGGATGCGCCGTCGCCATCTTGGCCATACTGCTGACAGCCTGCGCCACCTCCGGCGAGAAATTCCCCCCGGCGCCTGCCCAAGCCGGAACGCAAGACTATTCTTACGTGATCGGCCCGGGCGATACGATCAATATCATCGTGTCGCGCAATCCCGAACTGTCGATGTCGGTGCCGGTGCGGCCCGATGGCAAGATCTCGACGCCATTGGTGGACGAACTGGTCGCGCAGGGCAAGAACTCCGTCGAGCTTGCCCGCGACATCGAAAAGCAGCTCTCGAAGTTTGTGCGCGATCCGGTTGTCACCGTCATCGTGACCACCTTCGTCGGGCCGTTCAGCGAACAGGTGCGGGTCGTCGGCGAGGCGGCCAAGCCTCAGTTCCTGCCGTTCAAGCAGAAGATGACCCTCCTCGACGTGATGATCGCCGTCGGGGGGCTGACCGATTTCGCCGCCGGCAACAGCGCGACGATCCTGCGCACGGGCGAGGGCAACAAGCAGTACTCGGTGCGTCTGAAGGACCTGATCAAGGGCGGCGACATCTCGGCCAATGTCGAGATGCGACCCGGCGACATCCTCATCATTCCCCAGAGCTTCTTTTAGCGTCGCAGCGAACGGGGTCGAGGGCTCGGCCGAGCCCCAGGCGAGCGTCGCCATTGAAGAGAGACTGAAGCGATGGAAGAGTTGATCCGCCAGTTGTCGAGCGTCGGCCGGGCCATGTGGAAGTACCGCTGGCCCGGTGTGCTGGTCGCCTGGGCCGTGGCCGTTGCCGGCGTGGTCGTCACGATGCGCATCCCCGATCGCTACGAGGCTTCGGCACGCATCTTCGTCGACACGCAATCGATCCTGAAGCCGCTCATGTCCGGACTGGCGGTGCAGCCCAATATCGATCAGCAGGTCGTCATGCTGAGCCGTACGCTGATCAGCCGGCCGAACATCGAAAAGCTCGTCCGCATGGCGGACCTCGATCTCGGCAACGACTCGAAGCCGCAACAGGAAGAGGCGATCGAGCGCCTGATGAAGACGCTCGAGATCAAGAGCACGGATCGCGACAACCTGTACACGCTGTCCTATCGGGATTCGGACCCCGGCAAGGCCAAGCGCGTGATCCAGTCGCTCGTTTCGATCTTCGTCGAATCGGGTCTCGGCGCCAGCCGCAAGGACACCGATTCGGCGAAGGTGTTCATCAACGAGCAGATCAAGAGCTATCGCACCAAGCTCGAGGACGCCGAAGCGCGGTTGAAGGAATTCCGCCTTCGCAACATCGACATGCAGGGCGCCGATGGCCGGGACACGGCGGCCAAGGTGAGCGACCTGAGCGCCCAGCTCGACAGCGCCAAGCTCGAACTTCGTGAGGCAGAGAACGCGCGCGATGCCGCCAAGCTCGCGCTGCAGAACGAGAAGACGCAGGCGACGAATCTTTCGACTCAAAGCCTGCTGCAGGAATCGGCGATGTCCATTGCCACGCCGGAAATCGACGCGCGGCTCGAAGCCCAGAAGCGCAATCTCGACATGCTGCTGCAGCGCTTCACGGACGAGCACCCCGACGTGCAGAGCGCCCGTCGCGTGATCAAGGATCTGGAAGAGCAGAAGAAGAAGGAAATGAAGGAACTGCGCCAGCAGGCAATGGCTGCCTCCGCGGTCGGCTCGGGCGGCGCGAACAGCCTCGCCTACCAGGAACTGAACCGGATCGTCGCCACGTCGGAAGTTCAGGTCGCGTCCCTTCGTGCCCGTGTGTCCGAATATGCGTCGCGCTACAGCCAGGCCCGCGCACAGATGAAGACGGCGCCGCAGATCGAGGCCGAGGCGGCGCAGCTCAATCGCGACTACGCCATTCACAAGAAGAACTACGAAGACCTGGTCGCGCGCCGCGAGTCCGCGGCCATGTCGGGTGACCTCGAAGTGGCCTCGGGTGTCGTCGACTTCCGGCTGATCGACCCGCCCCGCGTGTCGCCGCGGCCGGTCTGGCCGAACCGGCTGCTGTTGCTG
>DATCXH010000136.1:0-5876 GCA_036565925.1 Vicinamibacterales bacterium | reverse complement strand
GGCGTATCGGGCCAGCGCAAAGCGGTCGACTTCGTCGAGCGCGTCCACAGGAACCATATCGGTGGCTGGATCGAAGTCGTACAAATTCGCCACCAGGATGCGGCACGTGTTCCGCAGCTTGCGGTAGACGTCGATCACTCGCGTGAGGATTTCTTTGCTGACCCGCAGTTCCTCGGTGAACTCGGTCATCGAGACCCACAGCCGGATAATCTCCGCGCCACTTTCCTTGATGACTTCCTGCGGCACGATGGTGTTGCCGAGGGACTTCGACATCTTGCGTCCCTCGAGATCGATCAGGAATCCGTGGGTCAGCACCTCGCGGAAGGGGGGCCGGCCGCGCGTCGCCAGCGCGACGAGCAACGAACTCTGAAACCAGCCGCGATGCTGGTCGCTGCCCTCGAGATACATGTCTGCCGGCCAGCCCAGCTCAGGCGCGCGCGCCAGCACGGCCTCGTGACTGGAGCCCGAATCAAACCACACATCGAGAATGTCGCGCTCGCGTTCGAAGCTGGTCCCTCCACACGAGGGACACTTCAAGCCACGGGGGATGAATTCCTCGATCGGTCGCTCGTACCACGAGTCGGCGTTGTATTGCTCGAACACCGATGCGGCCTGGTCGATGATCGTGGTCGTCAAGATCGCCTCGCCGCACGACGTGCAGTCGAGCGCCGGAATTGGCACACCCCACGCGCGCTGACGCGAGATGCACCAGTCAGGCCGGTTGGTCACCATGTTGTAGATGCGGTCCCGGCCCCATCGCGGAATCCACGTCACCTCATGGTCGATCGCGTGCTGCGCGGCCTGACGAAGGGTCCGCTTCTGTCCATCGACGCCCATGATCACCGGCTCGCCGTCCATGCGGACGAACCACTGCGAGGTGGCGAGGAAGATGACCGGGTTGTGACAGCGCCAGCAGTGCGGATACTGATGCGAGAACGTCTCGCGATACCAGAGACGCCCGCGTTCCTCGAGCGCTTTCTCCACGTTCGGGTTCGCATCGAAGACGCGTTGCCCGCCGAACAGCAGAACGGTGTCGAGGAAATGCCCGCTCGGACCCACAGGTGCGTAGATCTCGAGGCCGTACTTCTTGCCGGTGAGGAAGTCGTCCGCACCATGCCCAGGAGCCGTGTGCACAGCGCCAGTGCCCTGCTCGAGCGTGACGTAGTCGGCGAGCACACCAACTGAATCGCGCTCGTAGAGCGGATGCCTGAAGCGAATCCCCTCGAGCTGCTCCCCCTTCATTGTCGCGACCTTGCGGTCGAACGAGCGGCCCACCGCTTTGCCGACGCGTTCCGCGAGTCCTTCGGCGACGATGACCGTGTGGCCGTCGACGTCGTAAGCGGCGTAGTCGAACTCCGGATGGAACGCGATCGCCAGATTCGACGGGATCGTCCATGGCGTCGTCGTCCAGATGAGGGCAGAGATGTGGGTGCGTCCGGCCAGGGCAGGCACGCGCGCTGCCAACTCCGCTGCCGAATCGGGGTTGAGCGGGAACTCGACGTAGATCGACGGCGACGAGTGATCCTCGTACTCGACCTCGGCTTCCGCCAGCGCGGTGCGGCAATGGATGCACCAGTGCACGGGCTTCTTGCCCTTGTAGACCAGGCCCCGCTCGACGAACTTCCCCAACGACCGTGCGATATCGGCCTGATACCGGGGGTTCATCGTCAGGTAGTAGTGGTCCCAATCGCCGAAGACCATCAGCCGCTTGAATTCGGCCGTCATCACGTCGGTGTAGCGGCCCGCGTACTCACGACACGCACGGCGGATTTCGGCAATCGACATGTCGCGCTTCTTCGGGCCGAGCTCGCGGTCGACCTTCAGCTCGATCGGCAGTCCATGGCAGTCGTAGCCGGGGAGGTAGGGCACGTCGAAGCCCGCCATCGTGCGCGACTTGATGACGAAGTCCTTCAGGATCTTGTTGAGCGCCGTGCCGAGATGAATCTGCCCGTTCGCATATGGCGGGCCGTCATGGAAGACGAACTTCGGCGCCCCGCGGCGCTTGTCGCGAATCTGCCCGTACAGGTCCATGGCCTCCCAGCGCGCAATGGCTTCAGGCTCGGCCGTTTGCAGGCTGGCCTTCATTGGGAAATCAGTCCGGGGCAGATTAACCGTGTCTTTCCACTCAGGCATAGGTAAGTTGGTGCCGTCTGCGTGAATCATCGTGCAGGCGTGAATCTCTTGATTGTAGCCCGGCCCTTATAATTCCCTGATGTCCGCAGGGGTCGAAGAGCAGACAGGGGGCACTGCCACCGTCCGCGAGCACGTGCTCGACAACGGGCTCCGAGTCCTGATTCAGGAGGTTCATACCGCGCCGCTGGCGACGGTCTGGGGATGGTACCGAGTCGGCTCGAAGGACGAGGGGCCTGGCGTGACCGGCGTGTCTCACTGGGTCGAGCACATGAACTTCCGCGGCTCGACGAACATCCCGCGGGAAAAGGTCAAGGGCATCATCGAGCGGTTCGGCGGCTACTGGAACGGTTACACGTGGATCGACCAGACCACCTACACCGAGACGGCCACCCGCGACGCGCTCGATCACATGCTCTTCATCGAGTCCGAGCGGATGGGCTCGTGTCTCTACGACCCCTCTGACTGCGAAGCGGAGCGCACGATCATCATTTCGGAGCTGCAGGGCGGAGAAAACGATCCTGACACGCTGCTCGATCAGGAGCTGACCGCGACGGCGTTTCACGCCCACACTTATCGTCATCCCACGATTGGCTGGTTATCCGATCTGCAGACGATGACGCGCGACGATCTCTACGGACACTATCGTCGCTTTTACGTCCCCAACAACGCGACGCTCGTCATCGTCGGCGACATCGACGCCGATGCCGCGATGCGCGACGTGGTCAAACGCTTCGGCAGGATTCCGGCAGGCGAGATCGGACGCCGTACAAGAACAAAAGAACCCGAGCAGCTCGGTCAGCGCCGTGTCACGGTCTCGAAAGCTGGAACGACAGCGTATTTGAAGATTGCGCACCACGCACCAGCGGGCGATGAGGCCGAATTCGTGCCGCTGCTCGTGCTCGATACCGTGCTCACCGGCGCCAAAGGTGTGAACCTCTGGGCCAGCTTCAAGACGCCGCCCCCACAACGGAGCGCCCGGTTGTATCAGGCCCTCGTCAACACCGGACTCGCATCCGGCATCGGCGGCAGCATCGTTCCGACGAATGAGCCGTTCGTCTATACGATTTCGGCAACGGCGACCGCGGGCACTCCGCTCGAACGTGTCGAGGAGGCCGCGATTGCCGCTCTCGATCGTGTCGCGCGCGAGGGCATCACGCCGCAGGAGTTGACGAAAGCCAAGACACAGTTGCGTGCGCGACTGGTTTTCGAGAACGACAGCATCACCAACATCGCCCATCAGCTCGGCTACTTTGCGACGGTTGGATGCTGGCAGGATTTCCATGCACTGCCCGGCCGCATCGAAGCGGTCACGCTCGAGCAGGTCGCACAGGTCGCAGCCAAGCGGTTGACTCGGATGAGTCGTACGATCGGTTGGTTCTCGCCCGCCGCCGAATGAGTGTTCTGCCGACCACGACCACGCGGGGTCTCGCGCCGTCGCGCCAGGTGTTGGCCAACGGCCTGACCGTTATTTCGAAGCACACGCCGGTCACGCCCGCGGTCACGATCAACGCCTCAATCCGCGCTGGCAGCGTGTGCGACCCGCCGGATGGCGCCGGGCTTGCGCACTTCCTGTCGAAAACAATCGACCGGGGCACGATGACGCGATCGGCGGATCAAATTGCCGAGGAACTCGACAGCCGCGGCGTGTCTCTGGCGACGTCGGTCACGCGCCAGACGCTGTCGCTGACGTGCACGTGTCTGGCCGAGGATTTCGAACGCGTTCTCGCGCAGCTCGCCGAGATCATCATCCATCCCTCGTTTCCGGCCGCGGAGGTGGAGTCCCGGCGTAGCGAGGCGATCACGTTGATCAGACAGGACGAAGACAGTCCTGCGGCTGTCGCTGTCGACGGCCTCATGGAGACGTTGTATGGCGAGCACCATCCCTACGGGCGGAAGCTTCGCGGCACGGTGCCTGCCATCGAACGGATCGACAGTGCTGCGCTGCGCGCGTTCCATCAGGCGTATGTAAGGCCCGCAAGCGTGGCGCTCGCGATCGTTGGCGATGTCGAGCCTGAGCGCGCCGTTGCCGCAGCCGAACACGCGTTTGAAGGTTGGGTAACGTCGCCAGCCGCTCCAATCGACATTGCCTCGCCGATGCCCTCGGCCCTGCGTCACGCGCGCGTCATCCCGATGATGAATAAGGCGCAGGCCGATATCGCCTACGGGTTCGTCGCGATCGCGCGTAACGATCCTGCGTACTACGCCTTCTGGTTGATGAACCACATCATGGGGCAGTATTCGATGGGTGGGCGCCTTGGCGACAGCATTCGCGAGCGGCAGGGCATGGCCTACTACGTCTATAGCGCGCTCGACGCGAACCTGGTGCCCGGGCCGTTGATGGTGCGCGCCGGGGTGAGTGCGGCCAATATCGTGCGCGCTGTCGCGTCGATCGATGCGGAGCTGACGAGCCTCGCCGCCGACGGACCGACCGAGCAGGAGCTGACCGAGTCGAAGCAGTACCTCGTCGGATCGCTTCCGCGGACACTCGAGACCAATACAGGCATCGCGGCGTTTCTGCAGGGCGCCGAGTTCTTCGGGCTCGGGCTGGACTACGATGTCCGCGTGCCCGGACTGCTGCAGGCCGTCACGCGCGACGAGGTGCACGAGGCGGCGCGGCGCGCCGTCGATCCCGCGAAAGCCGCCCTCGTCATCGCCGGGCCGTACGACGGACCGATTTCGTGAATGCCCAACCGATCAACGCCATCTTCTTCGACGTCGACTTCACGCTGATTTATCCCGGCCCCACGTTTCAGGGTGAAGGCTACGCGCGCTTCTGCGCGCGACACGGGATCTCGGTCAACGAGTCACGCTTCGCTCACGCCGTCCGTGCCGCGTCATCGATCCTGGACGAGGCGCAGGAACATGTCTATGACGGTGAGATCTTCGTCCGTTACACCGGCCGCATCATTCAGGAAATGGGTGGCACTGGCGCGGCCGTCGCCAACTGCGCGCGGGAGATCTACGACGAGTGGGCGGAAAACCAGCACTTCTTTCTCTATGACGATGTGGCACCGGTGCTCCGCGAGCTGGCGTCGCGCGGGCTGAAGATTGGATTGATCTCGAACTCGCACCGGCCGCTCGCCTCGTTCCAGCAGCACTTCGAACTCGACGGACTGATCACTGCCGCCGTCTCCTCGTCCGAACACGGCTACATGAAGCCACACCCAAGCATCTTCACCGCCGCAATGACGCTGGCCGGCGTTCAGGCCGGCGAGTCGATGATGGTGGGGGACAGCCTGTCGCACGACATCGACGGCGCACGACGTGTGGGCATGCGCGGCGTGCTCGTGCATCGCTCGGACGATCCGGCGCCGCAGACCGACGTGCCGGTGATTCGATCGATGTCGGAACTGCCTGCCCTGGTGTAGGAAGGCCAGAGGGGGCTTCCGGGGAGCTGATTCACTTGCCCACTACTCCGCGTCTCCGCGCCTCCGCGTTCATCGGCAAACCGAAATCACCTCACCCCGGTGGCCACATGAGGCCTCGTCCAGCCAGTAGATGCAGATGAATGTGGAACACAGTTTGTCCCGCTTCGCGATTGGTGTTGAACACCGTCCGATAGCCGCGATCGGCGTACCCGTGGTCCTTCGCGATCTGTGCCGCGGCCCGATGCATCTCGCCAACGAGACTATCGTCTCCTGACGTCAGATCGTTCAGCGTGGCAATGTGTTTGCGCGGGATGATCAGCACGTGCAGCGGCGCCTGCGGGTTGATGTCCTTGATCGCGACCAGTTGATCGTCCT
>DATCXH010001170.1:0-4283 GCA_036565925.1 Vicinamibacterales bacterium | reverse complement strand
GCCAAAGGCGGCACCAAGCACACGATCACGTCCGTGCCGCGATGGGACGGCCTGTGGGTGACTGCCGGCAACACGCACATGGACATCTTCATCGACCCGCCAGGGTTCAAAGGGAAGGTTCGTGACGGCGTGCTGACGCCGCCGTATGAGAAGGCCTACAAAGAGCGATGGCGACAGCAGACGGAGCTTGGTGAGGTTCAGTACGATCGTCTGACGCACTGCGAACCGGTCGGATATCCGCGCTGGCTGCTCGAACCCTACTCACACGAATTCGTGAATCTGCCGCAGGAGTCGTACTTCATCAACGACTTCGGGCCGGGGGTTCGTCGGGTCTACGTCAATCAGGAACACAAGAACGTGTACGGCACACACTCCTGGTACGGCGACACGATCGGATTCTGGGATGGTGACAAGCTCGTCACGAACACAAAGTATCTGCTGCCCGCCGACTTCACACGCTGGTCGCCGATGACGAGCAATCAGTTCGAGTCGGTTGAGACGTGGCAGTTGAAAAAATACCCGGGCGACGTCGAACGGCTCGAGGTGCAGGTGACCTTCTACGATCGCTACGCGTTCGTGAAACCGGTCAACGCCGTCTACGCATTCCGCCGCGCGAAGGAGCTCGAAGCAGCGGGCCATCGCGTTCAGCACTGGGAATGCGAGACGAGCAATAACGACGTCCTCGACAAAGGCACGACGACCTCGCGGCTGCCGGGCGAGTCAGGATTCAAGGACGCGCGCGGAACGACGCTGTTTCCGGATCTGCCGGGGCAATCGCGCGATCCGATCTACAACACCACGCTTCCGAGCGGGAAGGAGCAGAAATGAAGACGACGTTCCGGCTGTTGACTGGCGCCCTTGTCGCATCACTGCTGACGGCGTCGGTTGCCATGGCCCATCACTCGTTCGCGATGTTCGACCGGAGCGTCGAGAAAGTGGCGACTGGTACCGTCGCTCGCTGGCAATTCAATGCGCCGCATTCGTGGTTGTACCTGAACGTCAAGAGTGCGGACGGCACCGAGACGTTGTGGAGCTTCGAGGGCTCCGCGCCGCCGTCACTGCTCACGCGCGGTATCACCGGCAGCACCTTCGAGCCTGGCGCGACGGTCACCGTCTCGTATTGCCCGATGAAGGACGGCCGTCCGGGCGGAGGCCTCGGCTGGGCGAGACTCGCCAACGGCACGTTCGTGAATCCCTCCGACGGCGGCTGCGACGGCAGCCCCGCAGCGATCGAGAAGTGGAAGGGCTGGCTTGCGAAGGGAATCACGTCGAGTGCTGACGCGGGGAAAGCCAAGTAGTCCTTTGTTCTTGGTCCCTGGTGCTTCGTCCGTTCGTGGTCCTTCGTCCTTGAGTCTTCGCAACGACCAAAGACGAGCGACGGACCCTCGGACCAAGGACGGACCATGGACCAAGGACGGACCATGGACCAAGGACGGACCAAGGACCAAGGACGGACCAAGCACTAAGAACTAAGGCCCAAGGACCTCGTGTGAAGCGCAGCGGATTCGATGCGGCGATCGCGATCGGGCGCACCTTGCCCGACGTCGAGGTGACGACCACGTGGGGAGCGCCAACGCTCAAGGTGCGCGGAAAGATGTTGGCCTGCGTGGCGATCAACAAGTCGGCGGAGCCGAACTCGATGGTCGTCCGCATGGACACCGCGCAACGCGACCTGTTGATCGAGGAAGATCCGGCCACCTACTACCTGACCGATCACTACGTCGACTATCCGTGCGTGCTGGTCCGAATGTCTCGTGTCTCGACGGACGCGCTGCGTGATCTCCTTCAGGGCGCGCTCCGATTCGTGAGCACCCCCCGCCTGCCCAAGGCTTCGGCGCGGCAGGCCCGCCCACGCAAGGCGTCGGCGGGTCGGGCCCGCCGGACCACCAAAAAGCGCTAGACCCTTTGGCTCTCGACGCGGTGCCGTTTCAGCCACATATCGACCTTCTCCAATTCTTCCTGGCCCATCGCGACGAGATCGTCGAGCGAATACAAGGGCTGCTGAACGCTCAACGAAAGCCGATCGAATACCTGCGAGACGGGGCACTGCTGTCACGTCACTTCGAAGACTGCGTCTTCACCGGAGTCACCGAAAGCCAATGGCGCCTGAGGGGTCAGTTGGAAGCCGCGCATTGGGCAAGTGGATTCGCGCCTCGTGATCTTCCCGGGCTGCACAACGGCCTGGTCGATCCGGCGGAGATGATGATCCGCGCGTTTCACTTGTGGGGGCAGACGCGGTGGCCGGGTCGCAATGGTCGGGTCCGATACGCACACACATTGTTCAACTTGTATGTGATCCGGTCCCTCGCGCTATTGAGCATGCGAGTGTGGGACGACGCGCGCGCGGACGCGCGGTCGAGCGGCGCCGGCGATCGCCTCTCCAAGGTGCAAGGCGTGCTCGATCGGCTGTGGACGGTCAAGACGGTCGATCAGCCGGTGCTGGTGCGAGATGCGCGATGGCTGATCCCGTTGGCGCAGAGTCCAGCGACCGATGATTTGGGCGCGTACTTCGATGTCGCACAGAAGATCTCGGACACCCTGTCCGACGCGGACCGTATCCAGATCCACAAGGCCGGCGTTCGAATGGCGGCCGGGCACTTGCGTTCACAGATTCGCTACTACTCCTTGAAGAAGAGTGTTCCTCTCAACGACGAGAGCCTGATCTCGATCACGCGCACGTCCAATGCGCTTGATTTTGCCTTGTTGATGCAAGAACTCGTGACGCTGCTCGAGGCGTATGAACACGCGCTCACCGCTGGAGAGCGTCAGACCAGGCTCGAACTGGCCGACGCGATCTGCCAGGGCGTTTCTCCGGATCCGGAGTTGTTTCTCAATCGCCTCGAGTTGTTGGGTGCGTACAGCATGATTGAGCACCTCTTCATCGCGACAGACGACGACGGGCACGCGGTGTATACGGCGATGGGGCAGCGACACGTGCGGCTGCTCCAGCAATACGAAGCACGGATCGCTCGCGTGTCGAACGCGTTGCTCGCGGATTGTCCGAACTTTCGTCCGGGTGCGGGTGCGTATTCTCCGTATGGCGTGCTGTATGGATTCTCAAACGATCTGATCGAGCACATGGCCTTCAAAACCTTGCAGCCCGATGCAGTGACGCATTTCACTCTGGAAGATGTCTTCGTCAGTGGGGAAGCCGACAGCGGCAAACTCGCATGGGTGAGTGGGTGGCGGAAGTTGCCCCACCTCAAGCCAGAGGTGACACGGCAGTTCGAGTACCCGCAACAGTTTGCCGAAGAGATTTTCGATCGGATCGAACGCGCGCTGCGCACGCGCGTTTCAGGTGGCGAGGCAAACGCGCGCGTCAAGACCGGGCGCTTACTGATCGGAGGCGATGGCGATTTGGAGGCTGATTCGGTTGCCGATCTTTCGGTCACCTACATCCGATCGTCAGACAGGGAGATGGTGGCTGCGCACAAGGCCGACTTCGCTGACGAGGCGCATCTCTTGAGCGATCGGCGAGAGGGCAGATGTGTCGTTAGTTACAGGACGCCAGGCGGATGGACCGCGATCACAAAGGCCATCCTCACCGAGGTCCTGGGCGCGGGGCGCGACGTGAAGATCGTTGGGCTGCCTGCTGAAGCTGTTGGCGTGTTGAAGTTGACGTGTCCGAACCTGATAATCACGCGCTGAAGGGAGTCACCGTGCCAGAGGTTCACGTGCCGCATCTCGATGAGCATGACGAGGAACACGCGCCGCCGGCATCCGCTGCGCCTCAACCCCGCGCGCGCAGCAAAGGCCTGCTGAAGCTGGCGCTCGAGGTGCTGCTGATCGGTACCGGCGTATTCCTCGGTCTCGCCGGGGAGCAGTGGCGCGAGTCACGCGAGCACCGCGAACGCGCCGAAGCCTCGCTCCGCCGCTTCAGCACCGAGCTTGGCGACAACAAGAAGACCGTTGCCGCAGTGCTCGACTATCACGCCGCGCTGCGCGCAAACCTGCACCAGTACTTCGACGCGCCACCCAAGAAGCGGAATTCGATCTCGGTGAAGATGGCGGGCATTCGTCCCGCGCTCTTCGAAACCACTGCGTGGGATCTGGCGCTCGCGACGCAATCGTTGGCCGACATTCCGCAGGAAGTGGCCTACGACATCTCACGCGTCTACGGGATTCAGGAGGAATACACGCAGCTCACGCATGGCATGTTGAACTCAATGTACATGAACAGCCCGTACGCGGGTGGTGATGCGTTTCTGATGTCAGTGGCGGTGTATCTCGACGATGTCGTGTTACTGGAGCCCGCACTGCTGAAGGCGTACGACGAGGTGCTG